>JAUVSF010000058.1 GCA_030597245.1 Acidobacteriota bacterium | reverse complement strand
CGCCTTAAAAGGGCCAGCCCTGGGTTACCGGCGATCCCCTCACAGGAGTCCCGCCTTGCGGGACGGCATGAACTTCGCGGATCCACCTCTTCTCAACGTCATGGACAGGTTGGAGCATCCGGAGCATGTCTTGTCCGCTCGTCCTTTTCCGATAGGCTTCCAAGTTCACCATCGGCGTTTTTGTCGCGTTCGGGGTGAATTCGACTTGGCACCTTCCCCTCACAACCGTTTTTCAACCACGTACAGCCATTTCCTCGGATACACTTCTTCGCTCACCTCTGGCAAGCCGCTCTGCGACTGCGTTTCCCCACAGCGCGTTTGCCTACAGCTTCTTTCTCAGAGTCTTACGGTCAATTCCGAGGATCCTTGCCGCTTTGGTTCTGTTACCGCCGACACTGGAAAGCACGTTCTTTATGTATTCAATCTCCACCTCAGCCAGAGTCCGAGTAGCTCGCTCGCTTGGCTCGATTCGAAACCGCATGAGCGATGGGAGATCGCGTACATCGATATTCTCCCCTTCGCCCATCACCAGAACGTGGCTGAGAACATTTTCGAGCTCGCGTATATTACCGGGCCAGCTGTAGTTTTTAAGTGCCGTGAGAGCCTCATTCGAAAAGCGTGGGGCCGCCTTCCCTGTGGCCTTTGCCAGTTTAGAAGTCAAATGGTTTGTTACCAGCAATATGTCGTTGCCTCGTTCTCGCAGGGGAGGAACTTCAATGTTGATTACGCTGACCCGAAAGAAAAGGTCCTCTCTGAAACTGCCCTTCTCCACCAAGGCTCGCAAATCCTTATTGGTAGCGGCCAGGATACGTACATCGACGTGGCGAGGCTGACTACTGCCAACCATTAGGACCTCGCCGTCCTGAAGGACCCTGAGGAGCTTAACCTGAGTCGAGGGGCTCAGTTCACTGATCTCGTCAAGGAAAACTGCGCCACCATCAGCCGCCTGGAAAAAACCCTCTCTGGATTCAGTGGCTCCTGTAAAAGCCCCTTTGACGTGACCGAAAAGTTCGCTCTCAACCAACTGCTCAGGAATGGCGCCGCAGTTGACTGGCACGAAGGGAGCAGATGCGCGGGAGCCCGCGTAGTGAATAGCTCTGGCGACGAGCTCTTTGCCAACTCCACTTTCGCCGGTGATGAGGACAGTCGCAGAAGTCGCAGCGGTCTTTTTTATTGCGCTAAAGACCTCTCCGATAGCCGCAGATTCTCCGATGATTCCGTAGGCTCCGCGTTCAGGTTCAGCTCCATTGACAGCACGGCGATCCCTCAACTTTGCCAGCACCCTCTCCACTGCCGCTGTAAGCTCCTCATCGGTAAATGGCTTGGACAGGTACTCTTCAGCACCTGTCTTGACCGCTTCCACAGCACTTTCAATGGTGGCAAACCCTGTTACCATCATCACCCCAGTTTCGGGCAGGTTCTCGCGCACATGGCGAACCAGATCAATTCCGCTGATTCTTGGCATTTTGAGATCGGTGATAACGAGATCCACGGAAGTGGTCTTCAGGAGATCGATTGCCTCGAGAACACCAGACGCTGTGTGAACTCGGTAACCCTCAGAAGATAGATTACGCTGCAAGACCTCCAAGGTATCGGGGGAATCATCGACGACGAGTATTGAGGCTCTAACTCTTGACATACGCTGATCTCTGCTCAGGCTATTCGCTGCCAAGTGGAGGCGCTTTCGACGGCAGGTATATTCCAAATTTCGTGCCGACTCCCAAGCTGCTTTCCACAGTTATCGATCCGCCGTGCGAATTGACAATCCCTTCGACCACGGAAAGGCCCAAGCCGGTTCCCTCCCCCACATCCTTGGTCGTAAAGAATGGTGTGAAGATCTTCTCCAGCACTTCGTCACTCATGCCTGCGCCAGTGTCCTCTACAACGAGTCGAATCCCAGCGCCTTGACGGGCGGTGCGGATAGTCAAACGCCCTCCCTGGGGCATGGCCTGGATGGCATTGACCGCCAGGTTGATGAGCACCTGATAGATCTGCCCCGGGTCAGCCGTGATCTCAGGCAGGTCATCTTCGAGCTTCCTAACCATCTCAATCCCGGACTTCTGGCACCGTGATTCAATGAAGTAGAGGCCATCTGCTACCAGCAGGTTCAGGTGCATCCCGGTTTTCTCCGGCGGTGCCTGGCGGGCAAAAAGCATTAGCTTTCTAACTATCTCGCGGGCATGAAGGGAGGCGGAAACGATCTTGTCCAGATCCTCTCGAACCTGGTCAGGGATGCCGGGGTTCTTTTGGGAAAGCTGCGCAAAACCAAGAATACCCCCCAATGGCTCGTTCAACTCATGAGCAACCCCGGCGGAGAGCTGGCCGATCGTGGCAAGCCGATCCGCATGTCTCAGCTGTTCTTGAAGCTGCTCTCGTTCGTGTGCAGCCCGGTATTTTTCCGCGATCAGCAACAGCTCCTTGGCCACCGCGTCGAGAAGATGCCTTTCTTCGCGGAGAAAAGGCCCTTCATCAAGCACTGGCCTTTCCTCACGGTAGGTTACTTCAACAAAGCCCCGCTCTCGCCCCTCAGTTACAATATCGGACCGCAGTTGACTACACCCTTGCGAGAAGTCATCCGAGAAAAAGGCTTTCCCATCCATGACAATCCGCGCAGAAGTTATTTCAGGGTACAGCCACGCCGGAGGAAGAAGTTCCACAGCCGATTGAAAGATCCCGCTGAGGGAGATGTCTGATTGATCCACTAGCCGGGCGATACCGTATAAACAAGTCAGTTCCTTCACACGCTCCCTGAGAGCTGCCTGTTTCCGTTGGTGGATGATAGACACGCCTAAGAATTGACAAATGCTCTCGTACAACTCAACAGCGCCGTTGGAGAAAAAGTCTCGACGAAAGCTCTTCAGCACCAACAATCCCAAGTCTCCTTCGCCAAGGTGGAAGATCGTTGCTGCTACAGACTTAAACGGCCCGTCAGGCACAGGTATTAGAGAGAGTTTACGATTCTCGCCCTGCTCATCCTTGTCGATCAAAACAAGATTCACTGGCTCATCAGCGGCTCCCGTCAAAAAACTCCCTGCCGCAGTGAAATGGGGGCCTGAGGGTAGAATCTCTTCGTTTAGAAGAAATCGACAGAGATTCTCAAGCGGCTGTTCATCGTAAACCGCAGGTTCTTCGTTGGCTTTCGGGGGGCTATCTGGTACCCCAGCCATTTCAAGGGTTGATTCGCCTTTGGCACTACCCCGATGACGTTGTCCCGATTCCATCAAGTGGATATCGACGCTTTCACATCGGGAAAAACGAACCAAGGCCTTCGAGATTTCATCCAACAGTGCATTCTTCTGCAGGTCGCGTTGAGCAAGACCTGAGATTTCACGGGCGAGCGAGTAGTACTCTGTGGTCAGATTCATTCCTTCAAACAACATCCCGTAGCGCACCCTGTCTGCCCTAGCTGGTGAGGCTATCAGATCGGATTGCGAGTGAAAAGTCAAAGTCCTGGAGTCTGTGCGACAGAAAAGAAACAATCCAGCAGGCTCCTATGCATGGGACTAGAGCCGCACAGCTGAAAAGCGAACCACGGAAATCGTTGCAGTGCTTACCTGGGACTCCATCTTCCTCCGATTGAGAGGTCGAAGGAGAAGCTTCACAACCGGGGGGGCATAGAAGTTAAGAGCGCTCCTGACACGAATCGGTGGAGTTAACGTATTAGGAGAGAGAATGTGGAGAACCACCGCCGTCGAAAGCATGAATGCCGGAGTTGCCAGGATGCTGACCCGATTGCTATGAATACCCGAGGGCTTTAGTATCTATAATAAATCTGCGAGTTTTTATGATTGGAACAACAATCTCGCATTACAGGATTAGTAGTAAGCTTGGCGGTGGCGGCATGGGTGTCATCTACAAGGCAGAGGACACTCGCCTGGGCCGAAATGTAGCTCTGAAGTTCCTGCCAGAGGGATTTGCCAAGGACCAACAGGCTTTGGAGCGGTTCCAACGCGAAGCGCGCACAGCGTCGGCATTGGACCATCCGAATATTTGCGCCATTTACGACGTTGGGGAGCACGAGGAACACCCGTTCATTGTGATGCAGTTGCTTGAAGGCCAGACTCTCAAGCAGCGAATCGAAGCGAAAGCACTCCCGGTCGAAGAGATCCTGAGCATTGGCCTTCAGGTGGCGGACGCCCTCGATGCAGCCCACTCGAAGGGAATCATTCATCGGGACATCAAGCCTGCCAACATCTTTCTCACGACCAGAGGGGACGCAAAGATCCTCGACTTTGGGTTAGCAAAACTCTCGGCTGAAAAGGCGGATGCTGAATCGGCGCCCACCGCGGTCCCGGAAGAAGCGTTAACCACTCCAGGCACTGCGTTGGGTACTGTGGCCTACATGTCGCCCGAGCAAGTCAGGGGAGAAGAAACTGACGCCCGTTCTGATCTATTCTCCCTGGGAGTGGTCTTGTATCAGATGGCGACTGGAAGTTTGCCTTTCAAGGGCAGTACGTCGGGTGTCGTTTTTACCGAGATTCTGACAAAAGAACCGCTATCTCCGGCGAAGTTGAACCCCGATCTTCCGGATGGACTCGAGCAAATTATCAGCAAGGCACTGGAGAAGGACCGTGAAGTTCGTTACCAGTCGGCCCGTGAGATGTTGGCGGACCTGCGTAGGACCAAGCGAGATTCTGATTCGGGAAGAACCAGTTCGAGCAGTAGGACCATGGCCTTGCCCCCGCCGTCCCAACCGGCGAAACGAGAGTGGTTAAATCCAAGAACCCTGCTCAAGTTCTTATTGCCCTTCGTTGGCCTTGCTCTCGCTTGGTATTTCTTCAGTGGCCGCAGGGAATCAATCCACGAGATTGAAAGATCTATCGCTGTACTTCCCTTTGAGAATCTAAGTGGCGACCCCCAAGACAACTATTTCAGCGATGGTTTGACCGAGGACATCATTACGAAGCTATCAGGGATTAGGCCGCTGAAGGTGATTTCCAAGACCTCAGCCCTGCGCTATAAAGGGACAGAGAAGAGCCCTACGGAGATTGGAGCGGAACTTGGTGTCGCTACCATTCTGCAAGGTAGTGTTCGCCGTGTCGGTGAAGATGTACGGATTACGGCGCAGTTGGTGGATACCCGCTCTGACCGAAACCTCTGGGCCAACACGTACGACCGTAAGTTAACCGACATTTTTGCTATCCAGGATGAGATTGCGCGCAACATTGCCAGTGCCCTGCGTCTTACGCTGGACTCGGAGAGACAACGTTTCTCCCGAAGGGGACCGCCAGGTAACTTCGAGGCTTATGATATCTACTTAAGGGGCCGGAGCCTTTTCTATGCGGCGCGAAGAGACAGCATTCGGCAAGCTCAGAGAATGTTCCGACGAGCGATCGATATGGATCCCGATTATGCTCTCGCCTATGCTGGTCTGGCGGACAGTTACTCCTGGTACTACATGTACTGGGATAGCTCCGAGAGCAATCTTCAGGAGGCGGAGCAGGCCAGTCGCAAAGCTTTGGAACTCGCTCCCGATCTTGCCGAAGCACATGTTGCTCACGGTCTGGCGGTGTCATTGAAGGGCCGCTTTGATGAGGCGGAGGATGATTTCGAGAAAGCGATCGAGCTGAATCCCAGGCTGTTTGAGGCCTACTACTTCTACGGCCGAAGCGTGTTTGCAGAAGGTGACCTCGAAAGGGCAGCCGACCTTTTCCTCAAAGCAGCCGAGGTCCGCCCAGAAGACTACCAGGTTCCGGCACTGCTCGCTGTTGTCTATCGAGGGTTGGGGCAGTCAGAAAACGTGAGAGCCTCCAGTCAGCGCCTTCTAGAGTTAGCGGAGAACCACTTACAGCGAGATCCAAATGATGTGCGGGCAACCTATTTCCGTGCAGGTGCTCTGGCGGAATTGGGTCGCAAGGAGGAATCGCTTGAGTGCGCAAACCGTGCTCTGGTAATGGAGCCTGACGACCCGGCTGTCCTTTACAACGTGGCCTGCGTCTATATCACGGTCGGGGAACTAGATGATGCGACGGGATTCTTGGAGAGAGCTGTAGAACTTGGATTCTCCCACCTTGAGTGGATTGAAAACGATCCTGACCTTGACCCTCTCCGCGACCAGCCTCGATTCAAGGTGCTTCTCGAGAAGCTGCAGTAGTCATCCCTGGCCTTCTGAATCCGGACGGAATGGTTTCAGCTTCTCACTTCGAGATGGATGCCTGAGCTTTCGCAAAGCCTTGCACTCGATTTGGCGGATCCGCTCGCGGGTGACTGAGAAGCGTTTGCCGACTTCTTCCAGAGTACACTCGCTCCCATTTCCGATGCCGAAACGCATCCGAACGACTTCCTCCTCGCGTGGAGTCAAACTCCGGAGCACCGCAGCAGTCTGATCCATCAGATTCAGTCCAATGGCGACCTCCGCCGGCGATCTTTCCCCGGGATCTTCAATGAAATCCCCCAACTGGCTGTCCTCTTCGCTCCCAATTGGGGTCTGCAGAGAAACCGGCTGCTGAGCGATCTTGAAGACGGTTCGTACCTGCTTTACCGAGATATCCATTTCCTTGGCGATCTCTTCCGGAGTGGGTTCCCTGCCAAACCTTGTGACCAGTGCACGGGATGTCTTGTACAACTTGTTGATCGTCTCCACCATGTGCACGGGGACACGGATAGTACGGGCCTGATCGGCGATAGCTCGAGTGATGGCTTGTCTAATCCACCAGTGAGCGTATGTGGAGAACTTGTAACCTCGCTGATACTCGAACTTATCCACCGCTTTCATCAAACCGATGTTGCCTTCCTGGATCAGGTCTTGAAATTCGACGCCGCGGTTGTAGTACTTCTTCGCGATCGAAACCACCAGGCGCAGATTGGCTTCGACAAGCTCTCTCTTTGCAACATCTGCATCCAACTCGCTGCGCTTAATCCTTCTCAGCGTACGTTTAAGCTCGGCAGAACTGACTTGGACCTCTTCCTCAAGTTCACGCAGTTCCTTCTCGATTGCACTGAGGCGCTGCTTGTTCTGCTTAGAGTCTTCGAGTGTCTGCGTTGATGGTTCAGCCTCTTTACGCCGTTTTGCTTCTCGTTCAAGTTGGAAGGTCCGGCGTACGATCTGCTCAATGTCCCCCACCAGCTGCTCCTGTATCGGTTCGCTCAACTGCATCGCCCGAATCTGGCGAGAGATCTGAATGCGGCAACGTGCGGATCGCCATGTTAGCCCACGGCGTTTCGCCTCGCCCCTCGCTTTACGCAGCTCTCTCCGAAGATTGGAAGCTTTCCCCTCCAACTGTTCGATTTCGCTGATTAGTTCCAGGATCTCACGGCGTCTTGACTCAAGGCCCTCTTCAGTCCGGTCCTCCTTGCTGAATTTGACCAGTTCAACGATTCGCAGGTCGCCCTCCCTCAGTTGCTCACCCAATCGAAGGATCGCAATCACCACCGCACTCGACAGGGATAGCGCCCTCAATACTGCGTTCCGAGACGTCTCGATTCGTTTCGCAAGTTCAACTTCGGCTTGGCGCGTCAAGAGGGGAACCGTGCCCATTTCTCGCAGGTACAGTCGAATAGGATCAGCGGTCGGGTCCTGGTGCCCAACGGCAGGAGTGCTCTGGTGACTCGGTTCTGTCGTTCGGCCTACTGCCCTGAACTCGGACAGGATCCGTTGATGACCCACTTCGACAGGACCGCTCAATCCTGCACCCTCATCATCGTCAGGACGATAACGGGCTTCATCCGAGTCTACTGGGGAATTGCTTTGTTTCAGGGAGAGCCCGTCATCCATCTCACTCGAGGGCCACACTGAGATTTCGTTGTTGTTACCGTCGGCCGACACCGTTTGCATCCTCCTTCAGGGATCGTGTTAATAAACTAGCATAGCAGACAGCAAGCTCTTTCAACGTGTATGTACGTCAAAATCGACGCGAAAGAAAAGATTCCTGCGGATGGAAATGGAAGAGAATTCGTCCCTCCTGCCCACTATTCAAGGCAAGATCATTGAAAAGCCGGCTATTCCGGCTATTGATGTAGGACTACTCCGTTTGTGTGTGCGGTTAGATCTGCACACCCGCGGCGACTGTGCTGCCTAGATCATGTGTCGGCACGCAACCTGGCTCGCTCTGCAGCCCTTCCCTATTGACTGCCCTAAGCCGACAATGCATCCTCCTTTCCCCCGTTTTCTTGACTTGGAGGTAAATCAAGAGTATTTTTAAAGTGCTTCGTCAGTCTAAGGTCTCCTGAAGAAGCTCTAGGTAGAAAAGATAGTTGATGGCCTTTCTAAAAAGCTTCACCTTGTGAAAGATACCCGAAGAACAATAACCAGACCGTGGCATCAGTCTATAGCTTTTCCATGTTCTGCCTCTATTGCGGTCAGCATCTCAGGGTCGAAGACACTTTCATTCTCTGGGAGGAGAACATGAACAGCAAGAAACTGTATGTAGGTGGTTTGCCCTATTCGATCTCGGATGGGCAACTGGAGGAACTATTCTCTGCGCACGGAACCGTAGAGTCAGCTCGTGTAATCACGGATAGGATGACGGGACGGTCAAAAGGTTTCGGCTTCGTCGAGATGAGTTCTCAGGCCGAGGCTGAAGAAGCCATTGAGAAACTGAATCAGACTGACCTCGAGGGCCGGTCTATCATGGTTAATGAAGCCAAACCTCGGGAGCCCCGCGGAGGTGGCGGCGGCGGCCGGGGAGGCTACGGCGGCGGTGGCGGCGGCGGCGGTCGAGATCGCTGGTAGTAGCTCCAATGCATTAATTTGAGGGGCGTCGAGTCGGGCGCCCCTTCCTCTCCTACCTCTTACACTCAAACTTGGTAGCAACGATCCGAACTGATCAATCGTTTGATCGATCCCACCTCACCCTTACTGCAAAGCTAAGATAGTCACCCTGGCATTCACAATATTCACTTCGAACAGGACCTGACAGGTCCTCCTTCGTTCTTCGAGCTACGGGTACAGGTTCCGGCATCTGGGATTTTCGATTGTCACCGCGCTTTGCGCATCCGGGCTCCGCCTTCGCTCTTCGAGCTCTGGAGGAACGGTCCGGCATTTGTCACTTGTCATTTGTCACTGGGACCGGGTACTTCAACAACGGACTCAGAAACCTCTACAGCGCGAATTCCTCTTTAAGGTAAACCCTTGATTCTTGCGTAGTGAGTTTATGAATTGTCCCGGCCAGACCAGCAACGAGTCAGTCTTTTCTTGACTTGGAGGCAAATCAAGAGTATTTTTGAAGGGCTTCGTCAGTCTAAGGTCTCCTGAAGAAGCTCTAGGTAGAAAAGATAGTTGATGGCCTTGCTAAAAAGCTTCACCTTGTGAAAGATACCCAAAGAACAATAACCAGACCGTGGCATCAGTCTATAGCTTTTCCATGTTCTGCCTTTATTGCGGTCAGCATCTCAGGGTCGAGGACACTTTCATTCTCTGGGAGGAGAACATGAACAGCAAGAAACTGTATGTAGGTGGTTTGCCCTATTCGATCTCGGATAGGCAACTGGAGGAACTATTCTCTGCGCACGGAACCGTAGAATCAGCTCGTGTAATCACGGATAGGATGACGGGACGGTCAAAGGGTTTCGGCTTCGTCGAGATGAGTTCTCAGTCTGAGGCTGAAGAGGCCATTGAGAAACTGAATCAGACTGACCTCGAAGGCCGGTCTATCATGGTTAATGAAGCCAGACCGCGAGAGCCCCGCGGAGCTGGTGGCGGCGGCCGGGGAGGCTACGGCGGCGGCGGCGGCGGCGGCGGCGGTCGAGATCGCTGGTAGTAGCTCCAATGCATTAATTTGAGGGGCGTCGAATCGGGGCGCCCCTTCCTCTCCTACCTCTTACACTCAAACTCTTTAGCAGTGATCCGAACTGACCAATCGTTGGATCGATCTCACCTCACCTTGACTGCAAAGCTAAGATAGTCACCATTTGGTGAATGTAGGAAGTGGAAGCTGCTTCTCGGATGAGAAAGCGGACGCTCACGCTTCCGCACTCCAAAGGTAAACCCTTGATTCTTGGTGGCCTGGGTGTCCCTGGTGGTTTGAATCATCCGAGCTAAGGGGTTTCACCTGGCCTGAGCCTCGGGCAATTGAGCATACATAAGGGTGGCCCGCTTCTGTCTTACGTAAAGATAGGGAGCACTTGTAAGGCCATGGTCGATGCTGGATGGGTCCACATTGAAGTTACTCGACACGAACTCGGCCAGGAATTTCGGAATGACCTCTCCCCGCACGGGTTCCCAAACGACAATGATCGGTCGATCGTCCGGTCGGATGTCCTCCATCTTGAACGGTACGACCACTTGACTGGTTGGAAAACTAAGCCTCATGTTCCCGCCCACCACCTGATTCTCGGCCACTATAGTGCCTTCGGAGAATCCCATTTCCCGAAGATTGTCAGCGATATCCGGGCCCGGATAGTTGAGCGGCAGTACTTCGTCAAACAGGCCGGCCATTGGGATTCGCACATGCAAAATCGTCAAGGCCAGCAGCGATGTCACACTCGTCAAGATGGCGAACTTCCTGAACACTGACCAGTTGACCCGTCGATCTGCAATCGTCAGCAGGTAGATCGGGACGAAGAAAAGCAAAGGCTCCAGCCAGCGGTCCTTAAACTCGGTCGCCTCAGTGAACACGACGATGAAGGCACAGAACAACAAGGCTATTGCAATGGCTCTACCCAGGATAAGAGGAACTTCACGCACTTCACGTGACTTTTCAGCTCTGTCCGATCCTCTCAGGAGCCAATAGAAACAAACGATCAGCAAGCCGACAAAACTCGCAACCGCCAGCAGGAGTGCCGGCAAGCCTTCGGCGGCAGGCATGAATGATCCTGCTGAACGGTCAGGGGCGAGTTTCGCAGCCAGCTCAGAAAGGTAAGAATGGTTTTGGAGAAACCACAACCCGTGGGGGAGCAGCACCACAGCAAAAACAAGAAAGCTCAGCCCAGATTTCCAACTGAACAGCCGTCTTCGGCCAATGCCTGTTGAGAGACCGGCGAGACCGAGTGCACCCGCGAACAAGGCGAAGTTGTAATAGCTGAGCATTCCCAAACCGGCTGCAAGGCCGAGCCCAATGTAACTCCCTAGAGAAGGTTTTTTCAAAAGCCTCAAGAAGAGCAACAGAGTCAGACTGGCCATCAGTGTTGCCAATACGCTATGCGACTGACTCCGCAGTGCTTCCCAGACGAAGGTGGGAATCAGAAAGAGTGACAGAGAAGCAACAAGCGCGCGCTTCTGATCTCTGAAAACCTCTTTTGAGCAGAGATATACCGAGAGATAGATTCCGAACAGCAGAAGATTCTTGACCAGCGCAAGGGCAAACACGTTGACACCGAACACCGAAAAGAACACCGTCTGTATCCAGGGATACAGAGGTGCCGGATTACTGTAACCCCAAGCGAACACTTGGGTCACGACGACCATTTCCGACTCGTCGAACGCCAAACTTGGGGATATGAGGATGCGGAGAAGCAGGTTAGCAAGGAAGTAGACACCCAGAAGAAGGAGCACCCTGTTTCTGAGTTGTTTATCATTCTCCGGTTGCAGCGGTCCGCTCGAATCTTTCATTGTATCGACGTATCGCCTCCAATATACCTGCATAAGCCCACAATGAGGAATCAGCCACCGTACGGCAACTGTAGTCGGAGTGTTAGTCGAAGTACCGGTGATGCTGTCAGCCTGCAGTGTCTGTAACCGGACTCGCCACTGGTTTCCGGCAGGCGATTCTATCTGAGAAAAGTGAACTCACCTTGGCCGTATACAGCGAATCCAGTAAGCTGGACAGGAGGAGAAACGTAAATCGACCCTCTAGCCTGCATTCCTCGCACACTGACTACTGGGACGGTCAGTGCCAGCTTTTTATGTGCGAGACCGAGTGGAATGCTCCCGTAGGTTGAGTTTAATGAATCTCGTGACCAACATTGGCATCACTCTTTTTGTGATTACGCTGACCGCGATCTATGCCGGGCCGGCTTCCCGGCCTGGAGTGGGGCGCCAAGCCGAATCGGTTCAAAACGTTGGCACGACCGACTTCGTGCTTATCATTACTGGAGGAGAGTTGCTGCTCGGCCTCTATGCAGATGGCCACACTCAATTCATCACTCGCACCCTTGTCCCGCTGGGCTGTCGCTGCGTCGCCTCTCTATGCGTGGGAGATAAGCGTCAGGATCTGAAGGACGCCCTGGTCTATGCCAAGCAACACGCACCCTTGATCATTGTAACGGGTGGGTTGGGACCAACAGACGACGACATCACCCGGGAGGTTTTAGCGGAATCGACCGGAATACCTCTCAGCGAACACCCTGAAGCCTTGGCCGATCTCAAAAAGCGGTTCGCCGGCTCAGGCCGCGAGCTACGTGACAATCTTCGGCGCCAAGCGCTTACGCCAGTAAAAGGAACCTACCTGCCCAATCCATCAGGCACTGCTGTTGGATTAGTCTTTGACAGGGAAGAAGAGGGCGTTGTCGCCCTGCCCGGCCCGCCCCGCGAACTGAGGCCGATGCTCACCAACGAACTGGTTCCCTATCTTTCACAACGCTTCGGGATCCGATCCATCGGATCATCCCTGCAAATGCGTTTCGTAGGTATCGGAGAATCGAGCATCGACCAGGTTATCCAGGATCACCTGACACTGCCGGGAGATCTGGTCATCTCCTCCTTGTTCGAACAGGGGCGCGTTGATCTGACATTTTCGCTCCCGGGGAATACAGCGACTGACGTAGCCATTCTGAAAGACTTGGAGAAGCAACTGATACCGTACATCGGCGAGTACATGTACGCAGACGATGGTTCCACGCTGGAAGAACAGGTCGTCGAGTTGCTGGCTGAAAACCAGGTCACGCTCGCCCTGGCCGAAGTGGGCAGTGGCGGAGCGGTCGCAGCCAGCCTAAGTGACGTCAAAGATGTCTCTCTACATGTACTCGGCGGTGTCGTTTCAACCAGTGACGCGAACATGGCCTCGGTACTCAAAGAACCTATGACCAGGTTCGTTCAGCGTGGCTCGATGGACGATTCCCCCGCCAAAGCAATGGCACAGCGTGTCCGTGGATTACTCGGCAGCCGATGGGGCCTCGCTGTCACTGAGCCACACGTCTCGGGAGACGGACGATCCTTTGTTTGGCTCGCTTTAAGCAAGCGAGAAGAAGAGTTCTCCTCGAGACGAATCTACCTTCGCGGCCATGGTCAGACAATGCGCAACCGCTTGGTAAGCAGTGTACTCGATTCTATTCGAAAAGAGCTTCTCGAGGAGAAACAGTCTCGGGATTAATGAGTTTACTCCGCTGAAATCCTCACCCCATCATGCTCCCGGCGGCAGATAGACGGGCCGTTCGGGCAAATCCTCAATGATACGTCGCGTATTCGGGTCAAAGCCCATGACTTTGCCCTGCCGGTACGATTCCACTCCAAGCTTAATCGCAACCATCACTTGATATCCCCTGAGCACGTTATAGACAGGTTTCTCCCGCGTCCGCATGCAGTCGAGCCAATCATCCGCCAGGTCTTTTCCCCGATCCGAGTCAATTGTCACTTCAGTCCGGCCACCGTTGGCCTCCTTGAACTCTTTTTCAAACTGGCGTTCAGCCTTGATTGAAGCGTAGATTCTCGGCGGCCGTCTCCTGGCTCCGCGAGTCTGATCTCCCATCGAGTCCCCGACCGGGGCCGATGCCCTCAACACTTCCAGAGTACCCCAGTTTCCATAAACAGTAAGCGGAGCCGATCTTGAGTTGGCCATACACGAAATCATGTTGATGGAGTATTCACCCGGGTATTCCACCATGGTCATATAGACATCGGGAACCTCGCGGTCCTTCTGGACATAGATTCCACCCGCACCAGTTACCCGAGTGGGGAAATCGAACCCTATCATTGTCGACATGGTCCCAAGGCGGTGATAGAGAAGATCCGTTGCATTTCCACCGGAGTAGTCCCAGAACTTCCGCCAGCGAAAGTACCGTTCCGGGCTAAACGCCCGCGTCGGGGCGGAACCCAGCCACATCGCCCAGTCGAGGTTAGCCTCACTGACTTCAGCATCCGGCCAATGCCTGCCACCTATTCCGGGAATTGGGTAATCCCACATCCCCTCCCGTGTGTTCCTGTTGTAGCTGATCAAGCCCCAGAGAACTTTACCCATTTTCCCGTTGCTGATGTACTCATGGATCTTCCAGTTCAGCTGTTCGGCCGGGCCGGACCCACCCACCTGTAACACCCTTTCAGTCTGGTTAACGACATCGTTCAACTTGGCAGCCTCTTCAACAGTGTAGGTCATGGGCTTTTCCAGGTAGACATCCTTGCCTGCCTGGCAGGCCTCACTGGCCATCTTGTAGTGCCAATGATCTGGAACGGCGAGCACGACGCCGTCGATATCGGGGCGCTGCAACACTTCGCGGTAATCCCGAGTGGTTGAGAGGCCGCCCGTCAACTCCTTACCGTGCTGGACTCGAGGTTCCCATACATCGCAAAGCACCGAATACTCGAAATCGTTCTTCTCCTCTTTCCGCTTCTTGAAGGCCCGCTGCAAGAGGCCAAGAAACTGCATCCCACAGCCGACAAAGGCCAGATTAATACGGTCATTAGCCCCTAACACACGACCAGTAACCTTCGTGATTGGCTTGGCTGCTGCTGTTCCCACAGCATAAGCGGCCACTGGAGCCGAGGCGACCGCGCCAATGGCCGAACTCAGAAAGTCTCGGCGGGAAGGTTGAGAAGAGTTTTCATTTATTAGTTCCTTTTTACTCATGGAGGATCTCCTTGTAATCGTCAGTGTTCAGCAATTAGTCCCTAACAAAACTATCGCTCGGATGCTCCAGATTGTAAACAGCAGAAAGGAAAAAACCGTTCCAAAAACAGGGCGGAGATATCTCTACTCTGCGTTATGATTACGCTAGAAAGAATTTGCGAACCGACTTGGATCGGGAAACTGGAGATCGAGCTGGGGCTTGGGGCTTGGGGCTTGGGGCTTGTAAAATTTTGACGTTTGCCCCTGACGGTTCCGATGCTGTCGGTGGCGGAATGGTGTGGTAAAAATGAAAGTGGAACGGAATGGAGGAGTGAGAATGGTAAATAGGATTCTACGAATAACTGCTGTCACACTGGGAATCGCACTGTTGGGCGGCAGCTCGATTTGGGGGCAGGACCTTCCGACCACCGACCATCCGAAGACTGACGGGTGGGAGAACCTATTCGAAGAGGATCTTTCGAATGCTGTATTCGAGCCGGGCGGATGGGTCGTGGAAAGCGGCGTCCTTCGAGCCAAGGACCACGGAACGATCTGGACCCAGGATTCCTACGGGAACTTTGTTTTGGATTTTGAATTCAAGGTGGCCGGCAGCGCCAACAGCGGGGTGTTTCTGCGAGCCGGGGATATCCACAACGTCCTTTCTGCCCTTGAAGTACAAATCCACGAAACCACCGATGGAGGCAAATACGGAATGGTCGGAGCTATATATGATGCGAAGGCACCCAGCAAGAGCATGGCCAAGCCTGCCGGCGAGTGGAATCGATTCACGATCACCTGTGTGGATTCCAGAATCTATCTCGTGTTCAATGGAGAACAGGTCATCAACATCGACTTGGATGACTGGACAGAGGCCCACAAGAATCCGGATGGGACTCGAAACAAGTTTTCGAAACCTCTGAAGGACTATGCACGGCGTGGGCCAATCGGGTTCCAGGGAAT
>JAUVSF010000681.1 GCA_030597245.1 Acidobacteriota bacterium | reverse complement strand
GCTCACCACTGGCAAGCCGCGCTGCAACCGCGTGTCCCCACAGCGCGATGGCCTCTGAGCAGTGAACAAATCCTTACCGCCAAAACAGACATTCGCCGTCCAGCCTTCATCAATTCTGATCTGACCCGGTTCTTCGGCGTTTTTATTGAATACAGGCGCACCCTCAGCGCTTCGTCAGGGAAGTGTTGTTGATTTTCTTCCGAGGCCGCCTTGTATATGATTGTGCCTGGCTTTCACACTCGGTTTCTATCATGAACGATGTATGAAGCTGAGCAAGAAGACAATTGCGCTAGGCTATCGCCTATCGCGTGAAAAGGAGAAGGACATGTCCTACAGGCGGATTCTATGTGCCGTTGATTTTTCCGACCATTCGAATGAGGCCTTTTTAGAAGCAATCGAACTGGCCGAAAAGGGCTCCGCAGCACTTTTTCTCCTCCACGCCGTGGAGGTCCAGCCGCTGCTCGCCCAATGGCTTGCCACGGACGGTCTCAGCGATCTGACAATGAGGATCGAGCGTAAGGCCCAGGAGTCGATGGATGCCTTGGTGAACTCAGTGGGCGGTCGGCTGGAAAAGCTAAAGCTTCATACGGAGATTACCAGCGGGCGGGCCCACGCCGAAATCCTCGAGAATGCGTTTGTGTGGCGGGCTGACCTTATAGTGATGGGAGCTAGAGGGGCTGGTTCGCTGGAAGATGCGGTGCTGGGCAGCACTGTCAACCGTGTTCTGGGCGACACCGAATGCTCGGTCCTGGTAGTGAAAAAGACCCTGGATTGAGCATATGAGCTGTCCTGTCGCTCAGTTGGGAAACTTGAGCGCAAAGCTGAGAGCTGGAGTCTGGCCCGGGATCGCCATATGTGCGTTGCCGAAATCGGCCCCACGACCAACGACCAACTCCCAATTCCCAAGCACCAAATCCCAAACAAGGTCGATTCAATGAACTCAGTATCTCGACTTTTTGACCGCCTATATTTCAGTAGGTTAGATGGTTCCTACGAGGGAGTTTAAAGTTTGGATTTAGTTGGGAATTGGTTCTTGGGAATTGGTGCTTGGCAATTGGGCCCGTGTCGGTTGCAGGCTACCCGCACAGGCAGTCTCTACCGGCAAACCCGGGGGCTGCAACTGGCGGTCCTTGCGGCGTACCTCTGCGCCACGCTCGCAACCAGCGTGGTGGCAGGCGCACCGGACCGGCTCAAGGTGAGCGAGGACGGACACTACCTGGTTTTAGAGGACGGTACGCCGTTCTTCTGGTTGGCCGACACGGCCTGGCACTTGTTCCATCGGCTGAATCGCGAGGAGGCGGATCGATACCTTGAGGACAGGGCATCCAAGGGGTTCACGGTGATCCAGGCGGTGGTTCTGGCGGAACACGGCGGGTTGACCGTTCCCAATCCCTACGGGCATCTGCCTCTGATCGACAAAGATCCGACCAAGCCGAATGAGGCCTATTTCGAACACGTGGATTACATCGTGAAGAAGGCGGGGTCCCTGGATCTTTTTGTCGGCATGTTGCCTACCTGGGGTGACAAGGTACGAAAGGACTGGGGCGAAGGTCCGGAGATTTTCAATCCCCGCAATGCCCGACTCTACGGCGAGTTCCTCGGCAAGCGGTACCGAGACAGCAAGCTGATCTGGATACTGGGCGGCGACCGCAGTCCGGTGGGACACGAGGCAACCTGGCGAGCGATGACACAGGGGCTGGAAGCGGGCGACCAGGGCAGGCACTTGGTAACGTTTCACGGTGCCGATCGACAGCGACGAGGAAGCTCCCCGTTCTTCCACCATGACGACTGGCTTGATTTCAACATGTACTATGCGGGACACCGGTGGGCGGATCCAAACTACGAGGGAATCGCGAGAGATTACGCGTTAACCCCGACCAAGCCGACCCTGGATGGTGAGCCGAGATACGAAAACCATCCGTACATCGGAGACGGCTCCGGATATTACAAGAAACCGAAGCGATGGGACGGCATCACCCGGGGGAATGCCCACCAGATGAGGGAAGCCGCATACTGGGCAATGCTCGCGGGAGCCGCCGGTCATACCTACGGATGTCACGACGTCTGGCAAATGTACGACGAAGGAAGAGAACCGGTCACCTTCGCAAACACGCCGTGGCAGAAGGCCATCGATTTTCCCGGCGCGCGGCAGATGGGTTTGATGCGCCGGCTGTTCCAGTCCCGCCCCTGGCAGACGATGGTACCCGACCAGTCCATCATTGCCGCCGGACAAGGGGAAGGGGAAGATCACATCCAGGCAGGCCGGGCCGGCGACGGCGGTTTCCTTTTCGCTTATCTGACATTCGGCAATCCCATAACGGTGAACATGAGCAAGATTTCGGGGCACGTGGTCGAAGCACACTGGTTTGATCCGCGGGAAGGCACGTGGACTTCCATCGGTAGTTTCCCCAACAGCGGAACTCGGCAGTTCGTGCCTCCCCGCAGAGGCCGAACCTGGGATTGGGTGTTGGTCCTGGATGATGAGTCGAAGCGGTATCCGTCTCCCGGCACTACCCCGACTCGATCCAATGGCCGGGAGCGGAAGAAATGATCCTTGTATCGACCCTCGCGCGCTCCCCTTCCCTGACCGCTGGTCTCACGCTCTCATTCCCCCCTTCCACAGCCAACTAATCGGTTCACTTCAAGCTCTT
>JAUVSF010000109.1 GCA_030597245.1 Acidobacteriota bacterium | reverse complement strand
GCAGCCAGAACTGCGCCTGCAACAGCAGCGGTACCAATGAAGGCCCGTCGATTCAAATTCGATTCCTGTACCTTCTCCTCATCAATCATTCTTTGCTCCTTTCCCCCTTCTATCATCTCTTATTCAACCACTTTCACCAAGAACACTTGTCTTGACTGCATCTGTTTCTGGATCGGCAGCCCTTTCTGTATCTGCCCCTTCATACTCTCTGACTACACGAAACCCAACTTCCCTGCGGTCAGAATACCACCAGACACTCTTTGGATTCTGAGGATCTGTTTTCAGCCACGCATCATGCCGTGTGAAGCCTCTGGCCGCAGAACGCAACTCATTAGTCTCACTGCGGTACGAACCGCCACGAACGACGTGTTCAGTCCCACTGTCAGGCCCTCTCGGGTCAACCGCAACCTGACCAGCAGGATGCAAACTGTAAGCATCCGGGGCGTACCAGTCGAGGCAAAATTCGCTTACGTTCCCGAACATGTTGTGGAGATCCCACGGATTGGGTTCATTCTCGAAAGGCAGGTGCGTCTTCCGCTTGCTGTTTAACGCAAACCAAGCGTAGCGACCAAACACTTCCTCGTCCACCGCGCTACCCCCAAAGAGTTTTCGTCTAAACCCGGCAAACCAGGACTCCGGTTCTTCGGAGCCAACGAAATAGGCCCCTTCAGTCCCTGCCCGGGCAGCAAACTCCCACTCCGCCTCGGTTGGAAGTCTGTACTTCCGGCCCGTCACCATGGAAAGCCACTCGCAGTACTTTCGTGCGGCGTAATGGGTCATGGTGACAGCGGGTCTGGATCCTTTACCCCATCCCTGGTCAGGGGACCCGTAGGGAGGCGTTGGGCCGGTGATCGCGTCCGACATTTCACCGAGTTCGTTCTTTTCCCGGGTTACGGTTTCCGAATAATAGGCGTCAAACTCTCTCCACGAAGCTTCAGTCTTCCCGATCCAATACGAGCTTAACTTGACGTCGTGCTGAGGGCCTTCGTTCTCAACTCTCTCAGCTTCGGAGTCCGGACTTCCCATCAGGAAAGAGCCACCTTCGACGGCAACCATCTCGAACCTGACCTCAGCACCCGGAATGATCTCTGTGTAATTAACAAACGCTCCCGGCTCGATTTCCGATACGAGGGGAGCCATCTCACGCTCCTCAACCACCTCCTCCTCAAGCTGAACGAACTGCTCGTCGGGTTCATCGTGAAAGTGTCCGGTTTTCAAGTGGCAGTTGATGCAGAGCAACTCCCCCAGATTCTTCCTGTAATGGAGGTGAGCGTCCACACCCTTGTTGTTCAACTCCAGCTGGAAAAGTTCCACATGGCAGCGCGTGCAGGAATCGTCATAGATGAAACCGGCAGCATGCTCCAAACCCGACCTGCTTTCCCAGTCAATTAACGAAGTGTCGGTAAAGTAGAAGGAGAAAAGATCTCGAGCCCCCGCTTTCGACTTCTCGACCAGGTACTCTAAACCTTCAGGAGGTAGATGGCAGTCGACACAGTTCGTCACCACGCCACTGGCGGTCTTGTAGTGAGCTCCTGCCTTCCACGACTTCGTAGCCTGAGGATGGACATGACAACTCTCACAATACTCATTGGTAGAAGTCCGTTTGACTTGACCAAAGAGGAAGTAAATCGAGAGAGCGGTGAGGAAAAAACCGATGACAAGGCCGATGAAGAGTTTACTCTTCAACAACGAAAGCTTCGGGAGTCTGACCTTCATCTCGAGTGATCCCTATCCTCTAGCCTGTCATCCCGGCGAAGAATTGCCCGCAACCCGCCAGAGCAACACTTGTTTCAACACAAAACAGTGCCAAGTTTCGCTGATTCCTGTCAGCCGGTCAAGGAGGGAAGTCTGTCGACACGTACGTTTTCTCGATGCCGGAAAGCCTTCGCACGATTCGCGCTTCGACACCGTCCATCGCTTCGATGATCTGCAAACCCTCCTCAGGGAAAAGTACACTGAGGGCCGTCGAAAGAGCATCCGCAGTGGTCGCGTCCTGCGCCAAAACCGTAACGGTCCCGGAATGGCGGAGTCCGACTCCTGTCCTCGGATCGACAATATGGGAGTACCTTTCGCCATCGATTTCAACGAATTGGTACTTGTCTCCAGAGGTAGCGACAGCCTGATTAACCAGAGAAAGCTCAACTACCGAGTCCCCTGTCGAATCAACTGAGACGATCCAGCCGTCACGTCCTGGCGGAGCTTGGCCCACAAGAATATCTCCACCTGCATCAACCAGCACCCGCCTCAGCCCAAAGCCTGCAAGTACCTTGAGCACCTCGTCAGCTGCAAAACCCTTTCCAATTCCTCCGAAATCAAGCTCCATGCCTGCTTTCCGAAAACGAATAGAACCGGTCCTCTCATTCACGAGTACGCCTCCGTACCCGACTCTCTCCATAGCTTCCTGAATTTCATTCTCTGCGGGCAGCTTTCCATCTTCCCGCGCCTGGCGCCACAAGCGAACCAGGGGTTTCACAGTGATGTCAAAGGAACCGTTGGTTTTGCGTGACAGTTCTAACGCCCTGATCGTTGCAACCAGCAAATCGGGACTAACGACTTGCGGGGCTTGTGACGCGTTGAGATTAACTCGGGCCAGTTCATTGTCCAACCGATAGTCACTCAAGATCTCATCGAGTCTTTCGACCCGATCAAAAGCAGCCATTGCCGCTTGGCTTGCCAGAGTCGGGTCAGGAACGTAGAGGACCAACTTGAACAGAGTCGCCATGTGAACCTGCTGGAACTCATACCGCTCGAGCCGGGCTGCTTCCGTCACGCAGGTGAAACTGCTTGCGGCCAGAACGGCCACAAGGATGAACCAGAGCACATCCTCCAACCGACTCATCAGATTTGATCTTCGGCCTCGGACTTCAATACGCATCAGCTCAGGAAAAACCAAAGGAAATGTACTTGATTGTCCTGCCGGCATCCAGGTGACGCCGCTCATAGGTTGTCTCAATCCGTAGCAACTCGTCGTTCGGTTCTTCGGCATACAAGTCGTGACTGACCCTTTTGACGATGGCCCGTCCATACTCCGACAGGCTTTCGATCACATACTCGATGAGCCCGGAGTCATCCGTCTTGACGTGAACGATCCCGCCTTTCACGAGAATCCGGCGATAGGTTTCCAGAAATGACGGGGACAAAACTCGGTGCTTGGCCTGTCTTCGCTTGGGAAGGGGATCCGGGTAGGGCATCCAGATCTCCCGCACTTGACCCGGATCAAAGTAATCGCTTAGCTTCTCGATCCTCGCCCTGAGAAACGCAACATTCTCGAGAGGCTCCGCCAAGGCGCGCTTGGCACCTTTCCAAATCCTGTCACCCTTGCGATCGACGCCGATCACATTCGCATCCCGATACCTCCGTCCGAGCGCCAGCGTGTACTCACCTTTTCCACACCCCAACTCCAATACGAGTGGGTTGTCATTCTCGAAAAGGGCTCTAACCCAGTTTCCACCACCAGTAAGCATACTGCTATCCAATGCATTCTGGAGGTGCTCCAACTCTGCAAAACGTCTCTGCTTCTTTCGAGACATGGCCTGGGCGGTATCGTAGCAGAGTCTTGGGTCTTGTAAAGATTCTCCGATTTTCCGCCTTGGGTTTGTCAAGTCAAAAACGAAGAAAATCCGAATTCCGATGCTGGCTCCCTTCCCTTTGCGAACTTTGCGTCTTCGCGTGAGGAAAATTCATTTCACGCAAAGGCGCCGAGACGCTAAGGAAGAATTGTTTGGGGAAGGCTCTTGATTACGAGCACGAGCACGAACTAGGATACCAAGCCCCCAAGCCACAAGCCCCGATTACCGATCCCCGTTAACCGATAACCGATCACCGATTACCGGTTCTCAAAGTACTTCTGGACGATCCAATCCGGTTGCCAGCGATCCGGTTCCCGTTCATGACCGGTAAGATCGACATGCATCGGCATCGGTTCCTCGACTTCAAGAGGCTGTCTGTCACCCAGCTTCTCCTGCCAATCGTGCAACAGCACTGTCATTCGCACGACTCTCTCACTCTGCCCGGGTTCATCGGCCAGGTTCTCCAACTCATCCGGGTCGCGCTAGAGATTGAAGAGCTGGCGGTAATTGATTTGGGGGTAGTAGATGAGCTTGTATCGATCGTCACGGATTGAGCGCATCTGATCGGTGAAAGCCAGGAACAGCGATTCTCGAACTGAAACCTCCTCAGCTTTCCAAATCGCAGAAAGATCTTCGCCATCCAGATTTTCCGGCGTATCAATCCCTACCAGCGAGGTGACCGTCGGAAAGATGTCCAATAGATAGGTCAGTGCCGCAGATTTTCCGTTTGGGATGCCAGGGCCGGCGAAGATCAAAGGACACTTCTGACTGTGCTCATAGACACTTTGTTTACCCAGCAACCCATGGCTTCCTACGGCCAACCCATGGTCTGCGGCATAGATCACAACCGTGTTCTCCGCGTGTTTGGAGTTCCCCAGGGTCTCGAGGATTCGCCCGATTTGAGTGTCAAGGTGTGTGATCAGTCCGTAATACTCCGCCAGCTGATCACTAATCGTTTCCTCGGTTCGGGGCCACCCTGCGAGGACCTCGTCCCTTATGGTTAACCAGTTTCCGAGTTGAAACGGGTGCTGGGGCATGAAATTCCCCGGCAGGGGAGGTCGCGAACTGTAATACATCTCACGGAACTTCAATGGAGGCTGCCTTGGATCATGGGGTGCCGTGAAGGCGACGTACGCGTAAAAGGGTTCATCCTCTTCGTAACCTTCAATGAACTCGATTGCTGCATCGGCAAACATCTCACTCGAGAATCCGTCGCCCGTACGCTCGTTCACCAATGCTCCTTCCTGAGACAGATCAACCAGCGGTACCCTGGTATGATCCGACATTCCCCCGAAGAAGATGTTCTTCCCTTGCTGGAATCCCCTCAGCCAGGATGCTTCCTGGTTGTGCCACTTCCCGGTCGCAAAGGTCGTATAACCGTTCTCCCTCAGTAATTCCGGAAGGAGCTTTGCACCTCTCAAATCATCCTGGACCCGGAAAAAAGCCAGCCCGCTGTTCACCATCGCTCGACTGGGAACGCAGACTGCTCCTCCGTTGGCACCAAGGTTGTAGTTCGAAACGAAACTGAAACCCTTTTCCACCAGGGAGTCAAGATGAGGAGTCCTAATGTGTTGATTCCCCCAAGCCCCGATGGTGTCGGCCCTCTGATCGTCAGCAAAGAGAAAAAGGATGTTCGGCCGGAGGGAAAAACTCATTTCCTCTCTCTGCGTGGTACAACCTTCCCAGCTCAGAAGCACGAGGGCAGTTAAGGAGATGAGGAAGGCTGCTCGCAAATTCATGGAGAGAGTATATCGCGAGGCCCCTACAACTTCCGCTACTCACCATCCAGTTTCTGCCCGGCCAGCCTCATCATTGTCACATAAAGAGTTGGTACTACCAGCAGAGTCAACATCGTCGCAAACCCAAGGCCAAAGATCACTGCTACTGCCATACTTGACCACCACTGGCTGGACTCGCTTCGAGTCGCCCACTCTCCGACGTGAAAATCGTAGCTTATCCCCGTGGCCATCGGCAGCAGGCCCAGGATTGTGGTCACGGCCGACAACAGAACTGGTCTCAACCTGACCGTACCTGCTTCAACAGCGGCGTCCATCAGGCTCCTCCCCTTAGCCTGAAGCTGGCGAGTGTAATAGAGCAGTACAATGGCGTTGTTCACTACCACCCCAGCCAGACTTATCACTCCGACCCCGGTCATGATGATACTGAAAGGCATTGGAAACACCAGAAAACCCGCCAGTACCCCGATCAGCGAGAGAATGACAGTCGTCAAGATAATCAGAGGTACGGCCAGACTATTGAACTGCGCAACCAGAATCATCGTGATCCCAAGCAGAGCGAACAAGAACGCTCTCGAAAGAAAGGCCTGGGCCTTGTCCTGCTCTTCTTTCTCGCCCGCATATCGAAGCTCGTAGCCCGGCGGAAGCTCGAGATCATTCAGAATCTCCTGGACGTCAGCGAGTACAGCCGTACCCAGACGACCTTCGGCGTCGGCGGTGAGAGTCACCACACGCCGCTGGTTGGTGTGACGGATAGTCCCCAACCCCCCTTTGTATGTAAGTTCACCAAGAGACGTCAGAGGCACTGGGTCACCTCGAGCATTGGGAACATGGATCTTACTCAGATCGTCCACATTCAACCTTTGGCTTAAAGGCAAGCGGATGGTAATGTCATATTCATCACGGAATTCGCGATACGTTCCCACCTTCGTGCCCAGAATCGCAGTCTTCAGGAAGTTGCTGACCACCGCCGTGTTGACACCCAGGAGCATTGCCTTTTGCCGATCAACCTTGAAGGCCAGCTCAGGCCTGGCGGCGTCGTGGTCACTTTTCAGATTCACCAGTCCAGGGACAGTTTCAATCGCCGCTTTTGCACGCTCACTAAGCTCCTCGAGGCGTCGAAAATCTCGGCCGATGAATCGAACGGTGACAGCCGACCCGGTGGGTGGCCCCTCTTCTTCCTCCTTGATCTCGATCTCGGCTCCAACCACATCAGTCAATTCAGTTCGCAGTTCGGCCAGGATTTCAGCGGAAGGCCTGGTACGCGTTTCATAATCGTGAAACAGCAAGCTCAGACTGCCAACGTGGGACCCCGCGGAGCTGGGCCCCAGGCTGAAGCCCCCGGCAGAACCAACGCTGGTGACGTAATGGTCCAAATGCTCCCGGTACTTGACCACGCGACCCTCAAGATCTTTGGCGATTCGATTGGTTTCCTGGATACTCGTACCCTGTGCGGCCCGGATGTCGACAGTCGCTCGCGCGGGGTCAAGCTCAACAAAAAGCACGACACCCCTCCCCAACTTCCCATACAGCATTGCCAGGGTAATCAACAGCATCATGGCTAAGGCGATTGTGACAACCCGGTATTCGAGAGTCTTCTTCAAAACACGTCGATACACTCTGAGAACCAACGGCAATCGGTCGCTCTTTCGAGGTGCCCCTCCACTCAAGACAGAACTGACTGTCGGGTTGATCACCAGGGCGACAAACAGCGAACTGGTCAACGTTATGATCAACGTAATTGGGAGGTACTTCATGAACTCTCCCATGATGTCCGGCCAAAACAAAAGCGGGGAAAAGGCTGCCAGAGTCGTTGCAGTGGATGTAATCACCGGCCAGGCCACTTCAGCGGTTCCCAGCTTGGCGGCCTCGAAGCGGGTATACCCGAGCTGAATATGACGGTAGATGTTCTCAACGATAACGATGGCGTTATCGACCAGCATTCCCAGAGCCATCATCAGGCCAAACAGCACAACCATGTTCAATGAGTAGCCGAGCACCTGAATGATCGAGAAACTGATCAGCATACTCATGGGAATAGCGACTGCGACAATGGCGCTGGTTCGCCAACCCAGGAACAGGAACAGGACAGCCATGACCAGCACCAGTCCGGAGAGGATGTTGTTCTCCAATTCGCTGATCATGCTTTTAATATCTTCAGCCTGATCCAGCGTCACTTCGAAATTGACACCCGCAGGTACCCTCTGACGAGCTTCTTCAAGAATCTGGCCCAAGGCTAAGGCAATGGGAATGATGTCTGCGCCTACACGTTTCCGCACACTCAGCGAAATACTGTCCTCGCCATCAAGGCGTGAGTAACTAGTTCTGTCCTTAAACGTGTCGCTGACTGTACCGATGTCGGAAAGGTAAATCGGCCGACCTTCATGGACGGCAAGGATCAGATGTTCTACTTCGTCGGGATCAACGAATTCCGCAGGAATCCGAACATTGAACTTCGTCCCGGGCGTTTCGAGACTGCCGGCCGAAGTATTCAGGTGCTCACTCGGAACCAGCGCAAGCAATTGGGCAATTGTGAGGCCATACGAAGCAAAGCGCTCCTGGTCTATTTCCAAACGGATCTCTCTTTCGAGCGCACCCACGACTTCACAGTTCAGTACGCCGGGGATCTCTTCGATGACATCCTCCAACTCATCAGCTATGAGTTTCATCCGTACGGGAGAAAGGTCTCCATAGATGTTGATCAGGAAAATCGGAAAGTCAGCGATACTGATTTCTTTAACCGTCGGTTCGTCGGTATCGTCGGGAATCTCACCTCTTACCTGATCCACCTTGTCTCTGACATATTGCAGGGCGTCTTCGATGCGCATGTCCGGATAGAACTCGGCAACAACCGTGGACATCCCTTCGGCGCTAACCGAGGTTAATTCTTTTAGACCTTTGACCCCGGCCAGTTCCTTTTCGAGCTTGATGGTCACTGAAGACTCGACATCTTCAGGGGAGACTCCCTCATAGGACGTCGTGATGATGATAATCGGAATAGGCACATCGGGAGCCGATTCACGTGGCAGAGTTACGTAAGAATACGACCCCATGATCACGATGAGCAGGATGAGTACCCAGACGACAGTCCGGTTGTCTATGGCGGCATCTGAAAGAAACACAGTTCGTCCAAAGAAAGGGCCCTAAGACCCGGGTTCACCTACAACTCTAATCAACTGGTTTGGTCCAACCTGCCGATGGCCTTTGACGATAAGCAACTCACCCGAATCGAGTCCGCCTACAACTTGAACCTGACTGCCACGGATGATGCCCAATTCGACTTCACGGCGCTCGGCCCTGTCCCCCGAAACAACATAGACCACTCTTCCCTCCTCCAGGGGAATCACCGAGGAGAGCGGACTCATGATCACATTGGTCAGATTTCGGCGAGAAATCCTGGCACGAACGATCATGCCGGTGTGCAATCGGCGTCTACTGTTGTCGACCGTCACCTCGATCCGGGTGGTACGAGTGGACGTGTCGGCAACTTCACTTTTGTAGGTTACGTTTCCCGACAAGTTCACCCCGGGGAACGAATCGACCGAGAGCTCAATCCTGTCGCCCAACGACAGGTACCGAACATCGCGCTCCGGAATCTGCACAACGACCTTGATCTTCGCAATCTCGACGATCTCGGCTACAGTATCGCCGGCAGACACGTACTCACCGGCCTCATGGGAACGCACGTTCAGAACACCTGATAGCGGCGCTTTGACAGTCGCTCGCTCGAGCTTCGTCTGGGCTACATCCAGGGCAATCGCACTGATTGTCGCTCGAGCCTCGACTTCTTCGACCTGGCTCTTATTGAGAACCCCCTTCACGAGTAGCTCGATCGATCGATCACGGGTCCGTTTGTCAAACTCTGCCTGAGCCTTTGCTCGCTCGAATTCAGCCTCGAGGAGTGCCGTGTCCAATCGCAGGATCACTTGCCCTTTCTCGACTTCCTCACCTTGCTCCACAAAGACTTCGTCAATCTTGCCGGCTAACTCAACGGGAACCT
Organism: Acidobacteriota bacterium; assembly: GCA_030597245.1. Lineage (GTDB taxonomy): Bacteria > Acidobacteriota > UBA6911 > RPQK01 > JAPXNP01 > JAUWTT01. The sequence continues at coordinate 2,199 of JAUVSF010000109.1, read as the reverse complement.
GCACCACACGATTCGGCTCGAGTGTAGCCGGTAACTCCAGGATGTCAGGCATTCGTGAAATCGGCTCGATTTGAACAACCGCAACGTTGACGGGTGGCACCTGCTTCGGAGGAAGGTCTTCGGTCCGGGCTGGCATCCTTGCCACCGTTACCATGACGGCAGCAGCAGCCACGAGTATCAAGGCCGAGATCAATCCTTTCTTTATCCGAGGCCACCTGGCACGGCTAGAGTGAGGCATAAACGAATCACCTTCTATTCAAGTCAGCACACTAGTTGAATTTAGCATTTTATTGCAATCTTCGAACCAGTGCTTGCAGCTGAAGAGGGCCGCCTCCTATAGGGCATCTTCCAGAAGCCGCGACACCTCGTGGGTGATTTGGCGTACCCATTTGGGCGACGACACGGACATCTTACACAATCCTCGGCGCTAACGAACTCCCACGAAGATCTGCACCAACTGAAGGTCTTCAGTGCCCAAAACAGTTCTGTTATGATCGCAGACAGTGCACGCCCGAAAGGACGATTCGAGAGAAGGTTAGATCATTATGTCCAAGCTAAGAGTTCTCGAGGTCCAATTCTACGAACGCAATGTCGTCTTTCGGCTTCCTTTTCGATTCGGGGCGGCTACGCTGACCGAGGAGCCTCAAGCATTTGCCCGAGTCAGAATTCGTCTGGAGAATGGAAAAGAAGGATGGGGAGTCTCTGCCGAAGCTCTGGCACCTAAATGGTTCGACAAGAATCCTCTCTTGACGAATGAGGAGAACGTGAACGACCTCAGAAGCGCACTTTCTACCGCCGCTTTTCTATACATGGCGCAAAGCAACTGGATGACACCGTTTGATCTATTCATAGACCGCTATGACCCGCAAATACTTGCCTGCCGCAAGAACGGTTTGAACTCTCTTATCGCCAGTTTCGGACCGGCTCTTCTAGACCGCGCCATCCTTGATGCAGTGTGTAGAATTGAACAGGTTTCTTTCTTCGAAGCAGTTCGCAACAACTTGCCGGGTATCCGAGGGGCCGCTTCCCTGCCCGAACTCGCAAATTTTGACTTCGAGCGGTTTCTTAAGCAACTGCAGCCGGCGGACCGAATCCATGCGCGCCACACCGTCGGGCTCCTGGATCCCATTTCCAGTTGTGATCTGGACCCGGCTCAGAGACTAAACGATGGTCTTCCCGAAACACTCGAAGAAGTGGTCGCACTTTATGGCAACACCTACTTCAAACTCAAACTGTTTGGGGATGCCGAAGCTGACAGAGAACGTCTCCTTTCAATCGCTTCGGTTCTTGACCGCAGCCTTGAATCGTATCTCGTAACGCTCGATGGTAACGAACAATACGATGATTTGCCGGAAGTCGAGAGCCTCTGGGCATCCCTGGAAGCCACGCCCGGACTCGAGCGCATGGTGAAATCGATTCTCTTCATCGAACAGCCGATAAAACGCCAGACAGCCCTGGATCAGAATGTTTCGACACTGAGCTCCCGGCGACCGATAATCATCGATGAATCGGACAAAGACCTGGATGCGTTTCCGAGGGCCCGCAGTCAGGGATATCTGGGCGTTTCGAGCAAACAGTGCAAGGGCCTCTACAAGTCTTTCATCAACGCGGCCCGGTGCGCCCTCTGGAACGGGAAAGGAGGGGAGAGGCACTACTTCATGTCGGGAGAAGATCTGACGACGCAGCCGGGCATTGCTGTCCAACAGGATCTCGCACTGGCAACCTCGTTGGGCATCACACACCTCGAGCGTAACGGGCACCACTTCGTTAGAGGAATGGATCGCTTGTCCCCTGTAGAGCAGGAGGGGTTTCTAAAGGCACACCCAGACCTGTATATCCAGGACCAAGATTTCGTCCGGATCGATATCAAGGCAGGCGAAATGACGATTGAATCTCTGGACTGCGTCGGCTTCGCCGCAGCCGCAGAACCGGACTGGAAAGCGATGACGCGAACACGATGAGGACGGAGCCCGTGTGAATCTACAGATCTCCTTGGTGGTCTTGGTGCTGGTGGTGAATTCCAGTGTTAGGGAAACTCAGCGCGGGTCAAGCTCGAAGCTCGAAATCCGAAGCTCGAAACAATATTTCAGCTCGAATATCTAAGGCCTGAAACAGGCTCTTGCGAATAAGCTATTTGGAAGCAACCACTTCGGTGAGTTTAGACCTTAGACCTTCGAACTTCGAGCTTGTTTCGAGCTT
>JAUVSF010000175.1 GCA_030597245.1 Acidobacteriota bacterium | reverse complement strand
TTCTCCCTTGCCTTGGTGGTTCAATTCATTCGAGCAAGGCCCCGGCTGCGTAGTCCGACTCCAGGCGAGCCAGGAGATCACTCAGCCGGTCGTAAATGCGCTTAGGGCCTCGTGGTTTCTTTTTGGCGAGAGCATAAGCAGTCAGAATCGGCAGGGCAACTGTGCAGTCGAGATAGCAGACCACGGCGTCCGGCAGCCCTGCAGGATCGATCTTTCCCCAGCTGACCGCTTCGGCAGGCGTTGCGCCGGCCAGGCCCCCTGTATCGGGGCGTGCGTCAGTGATCTGGATAAAATAATCGTGGCCTTTCGCGTCGAGCCCCAGCACCTCCTGAATCTGAGGTTCCGTCTGAAGAACAAAGTTCTTGGGCGAACCGCCGCCGAGCAGAAGTACGGCACTCTTCCCGCCGGAGCGTTTTGCTTCAAGAACAATTGCTGCCGTCTCGTTAACATCACGGGACACGTCAATGCACAACTTTGACCCCTGGAGGACCATTGCCGCCACATTCATTCCAATTGAACTATCGCCTGGTGAAGGCGTGTAGATTGGCACTCCGTGCTGGGTGGCTGCGGCCAACACCGACCGTTGCCCAACGCCCAGAACCTGTTCACGTTCCAGCAAGTACTTGCCTATCAAGTAATGAAACTGAGCGCTCCCCATTTGCTTTTGAAACTCGTCCCCAGAGATGGCTTTTCGAAAGAACCTGTCCGTTGACAAGAGTACGTCGTACTCGAAGAAGATGTCATAGATCCGAACCACACCTTCTTTTCTGAGTTCCACATCACTTACAGTGGGTTGGCCCTGGTAAAGATTCAGCCCGGTCCCAAAATGGGCGTCATGGTAGAGGTTGGCACCGGTCGACACAATCCAATCCACAAAACCGTTTTCAATGAGTGGGACGAGACAGGACATCCCAAGTCCAGCCGGTGTCAAGGCTCCGGAAAGGCTGATACCGACTGTCACATCGCTACCCAGAAACCGACGGACAAACAAGTGACAGGCCTCCCTGAGACGAGCGGCGTTGAAGGCCAGAAACACCGAGTCTACGAGTTCACTAACCTTGATGTTTCCACCCACAGGTTTCGGGTCGATTGCACGGCCGTCGAGAAATGCGTTCACCTTGGTTCTCCCTTTCTCCCATACAGGTCCTTCCCGTTTTCGAACCAACGATTCAGGAAGTGAACACCAGTCGAAACGATTCAATGTTGGGTGTACTTGTCGAAAAGGTCAATCTCAAGTCGCAAATCGCGAATCCCGAATGTAGAATGCGAAAATGGCAACTGTTTATTCGTTTAGAGGCTACCGTTATGATTCGGACAAGGTTGGGCGAATACGCGATGTCGTGACCCAACCTTACGACAAGATCCCCGATACTTTGAGGGAAGAGTATCTGCAACGTCATCCCAAGAACTTCGTTCGAGTAATCAAGAACCGGGATTATGACGAAGCTGCGGGATTTATGGACAAGTGGATTGACGAAGGCGTGCTCGCCCGTGAAGCAGAACCGGCACTCTATGTGTACGAACAGGTGTTCTCGTTTGAAGGAGGACAGCTTTCCAGGCTTGGCTTCATCGGGCTGGTGTCGTTGGGAGATGAAGATCTGGTTGTGCGCGGTCATGAGAGGGTACTGGACAAGCCTTTGGAGGACCGGCTGAACCTGATACGTCGTACACATGCCAACGAAGGGTTGGTATTTACTTTGTTTTCAGACACGGAATTGAAGGTAGACGTAGTACTTCGAGAGTACTCCGAAACCAGGGACCCGGTCTACGAGTTTGAAGATGATTTTGGTGTATTGAATAGGCTTTGGAAGCTTAATGTCGTGGACAAGATGGACGAGATCCGTGAGATCTTAAAAGGGAAGGCGCTTTATATAGCTGACGGACACCATCGGTTCCGGACATCTGAGGTCTTCCACGAGGAATGTCTGGAAAAGGGTTGGCAGTGCGCGATGCCCGAATCCTTCGATAAACGGCTTGTTGCACTCTTCAACATGGAGAGTGAGGGTGTGCGGATTCTGGCGACACATCGAGCTGTTTTCAATCTCACGGATTTTGATTCGAAGAGCTTGGTCCAGGAGCTCGAGGAATGGTTTGAAGTAATTCCATGCGAGAGTGAAGGTGAGATGCTTCAGGCACTACCAGCCGGTGCCCAGCAGGTGGGACTGGTCATCTCGGGATCACCCCTGCGAGCTTATCTTCTCAAGTTGAAGTCGGGGGCCGCTACGGATCCGGCCTTCATGCCCGGGCTTGAGGGTCCAAGCCGGGGCTTGGATGTGAGTCTTTTGCATGACGGAATCTTGAAACCGCACTTGGGACTTGGGCAGGAGGAGGTTGCCAGTCAAAAGTATATAAACTATTTCCGTGATAGTTCGGCTATGTTGGGTGCTCTGCGGGAAGGTCGATACCAATTGGGGTTCTTTCTAAATCCGACATCTCTTCAGCAGGTCCGAGATGTCTCCGAAGCCGGCGAGAGGATGCCCCAAAAGTCGACCGATTTCTATCCAAAACTCCTCACAGGTCTGGTCTTTATGAAAATGGACATTGAAGGATGATCAGGGCACGTAAGCTTCTCTTGCCAGGTCTGTTTCTAGGCCTTCTCTCAGCCGGTCTAATGAGCCAGCCCAAACTGGTCGTATCTTCGCCTTCCAGTTATGTACCCGGAGAACGAATCGACCCGGAAACCTGGGTCTTGGACGCCGAGCTGAGAAAGGTCCGTTTGTTGGACCAGGTGAAGCCGGAGACTCGCGTGGTTGTATTGGTGTTGTTCGGTGGGGGTTTCAGGACCCGGCCGGAAGAACCGTTTCGTGGGCCGCTCTGGTGCGAGGATAGTTTTGACGATCTCTCTGTTCAGCGAGCTCTAGTCGCAGAATTCGCCGAACTCCCGGTTGAGTTCCTGGCCGTTGCAGCGCCGCCCGTTTTCGCGGCGGAGAAATACGGATTTCAGGAAGACGTGTTTCTGGCCCAGGGTGCGGAAACGAGTGAGTTTGCCGAGGCTGTCCGAGGTTTTGTGAAGGCTACCGAAAAGGAGATTGAAACCTCACTTCTGCCGTTCGATACCGTATATTATGACCCGAAAGCGAGACTTACTCAGAACAGAGACTCTGCAGATCTTGGTTCCGAGTATGGAGAGATCTACCCTTGGCAAGGGAAGCTGAAGTGGCACTTGGATCCTCGGAAATATGGAGCACCTACAATCTGGCTCCTGAGTGCTACAGGAGAAGTCCTCCGCGAGCCGTTCTGGGGCAATGACTACGATTCCGACCCTCCGGAGATCAACTATGGCTTCCCAGAATTAAGAGAAGCAGTTGCCGCCGAACTTGAACGGTAGAAGTGTTCTCCAGGTGTCCCGCTCACACTCGATTCGCCGCTCGTCGTTCTCCGTTCGCCGTTCGACATTTGACATTTGTCATTTGTCATTCACGAGTGTCCCATTCGAGCATAGCGTGCCGGCAGGTCGTCGTCCCTGCGTTTTCCTCCAAGGAAGTCGAAATCGCATCCGAGGGGAGCTTGCAGGACGTGGTCCAGGAAAAGTTTGCCGTAACCACTCCTGTAATGTGGCTCTGGTGGTGTCCATGTTGCCAATCGGGCAGCAATCTCCTCGTCGGAAACCTGTAACTGGAGTCGTCGTTCTGGGACGTTCAACTCGACAATGTCTCCATCGCGGACGATCGCCAAGGGTCCACCCTCTGCGGATTCAGGAGCTACGTGGAGAACGGCGGTTCCGTAAGACGTACCACTCATCCTGGCGTCGCTGAGTCTCACCATGTCCTCTACTCCCTGTTTGAGCAACTTCTTCGGGATCGGCAACTGTCCCCATTCCGGCATCCCGGGCGCCCCTTTTGGACCGGCGTTCCTGAGCACAAGGACCGACTCCGCGGTAACGTCAAGTTCAGGGCTGTCAATTCGACTCAGCAAGTCCTCACGATTCTCGAAAACAACTGCAGGACCACTGTGCACCAGCAGCCCCGGCGTGGCTGCAGTCTGTTTCAAAACGGCCCCTTCGGGTGCCAGGTTACCCTTAAGTACAGCTATCCCTCCCTCCGGGTTCAAGGGATTCGAGCTCGGGCGAATAACGTCATGGTTGTGAATCTCAGCTGCAGCGATATTTTCCCCAATCGAACGGCCCGTAACTGTGATGGCATCGGTGTGAAGAGATGCTCGAATTTCGTTCATGAGAGCTGGGATACCACCGGCATAGAAGAGGTCCTCCATCAGATACTCGCCCGACGGTTTGACGTTCACAAGAAGTGGTGTCTCCCGAGAGATACGGTCGAATTCGTCCAAACTGAGCTGGATCCCCAGTCGACCCGCGATGGCAACCAGATGGATGACAGCGTTTGTTGAACCTCCAATGGCCATACAGACGCGAATGGCGTTCTGGAACGCCTCCTTTGTCAGGATTCTCGAAGGCCGAAGATCTTCCTTGACCAACTCGACGGCGCGCCTTCCGCTCTCGTGAGCAATTGCCATCCGCCGTGAGTCGGCGGCCGGAATATTGGCGCAGCTGGGCAGCGTCATACCCAGGGTCTCCGCAAGGCTGGTCATTGTGGAGGCAGTCCCCATCACCATACAGTGGCCCGAACTGCGGGACATACTGCTCTCAATTTCAACGTATTCCTCTTCAGTCATCCGGCCTGCGCGACACAAATCCCAAAAGCGGAACACGTCGGTACCCGATCCGATTTCCTGACCCTTCCAGTGTCCACTGAGCATTGGTCCTCCAGGGACCATTATTGCCGGCAGATCGGCACTGGCTGCTCCCATCAGCTGAGCAGGCGTTGTCTTGTCATATCCACACAGAAGTACGACTCCGTCCAGAGGATTTCCGGAAATCATCTCCTCGACATCCATGGCCATAAGATTTCGGTAGAGCATGGCTGTGGGTTTGAGCAGCGTCTCAGCCAGGGAGATGGTTGGAAACTCAAGCGGAAATCCTCCCGCCTCCCAGACTCCCCTTTTCACGGCTTCTGCGACCTGTCGTAAGTGGGCGTTACAGTTTGTAAGCTCACTCCACGAGTTGCAGATGCCGATCACCGGCTTTCCCTCGAAAACGTCGTGAGGAAAGCCTTCTGATTTGAGCCAGGACCGGTGAACAAAAGAATAGAGGGATACACCTTCGAACCAGTTTCGGCTTCTCAGTTTCATGGGTCTGTCTCCTATTTGAAGGGCCGGAACGCTTTCGTTGAAGAAGTGAGCTCACTCCTCTTCGGTTTCTGATTCCGCAATACTGAAACTCCGGTACACCCTGTTGATCATCTCCCGCTGATCAAGAATGTCGCCCAGAGCAATTGCCAGCATGCTCTTTCTCCCCCCCGCAATGAAAGCGAGTTCCCAGTCAACGATTTCACCCTCATAGAGACCGGTACCCTCAGCCCTGAAATGGAGGAGACCGTTGATTTCTTCGGTCCCTGTCTCTTTCTGTACCTCCGGCTTGAAAACAACTTCTGAAATCTCATCGAACAGACGAGGTGTGACGTGATCCACGACTTGAAGCTCCGAGGTCAACAGGATCAGGGTCAGGGATGCGTCCGGAGCTTTTGCAACTGTGAGTTCTTCGTCGACTTCAAGCGTCCATGAATCGGGAATCCAGAACTGGACGCCTATTTCCTCATGGACGTAATACTCAGCCAGCGTGAAACTGACTACTGCAAAAAACAATGCTGACAAGAGTGCCAACGAGCGAAAAGACGCCATTTTCATGCAAGGCTCCTGTACGGTTTAGAAATTGTGAGCAGTGGTAGCTTTTATCACTCGTATCCGTTTGACGCAACCGATCAGGCGGGTTCTGGTAAACTTGGGCCCCTTTGAGTTTGAATCAGGGCTCAGCCCACAGACTTCCAGAGAGGAGACAAGTGAGATGCCCAGTTTGAGTCGGCCTGAAGCGCGCTTTGCTGTTGACCTGGTCAAGCAGTGTTGCGATCTGGCCGTTGCTGTCCAATCCGATACGGTCGGTGCATTCCTCGAGAAGGAGGATCGATCGCCCGTTACCCTCGCAGATTTTTCGGTTCAAGCTTTGGTGAGTCACCGACTCGCTGAGGCCTTCCCGGAAGTCCCGCTGATGGCTGAGGAGTCAACCTCCCAGCTTCGAGGCGCGGAAGGTGAACGATTCCTCGAGCGGGTAGCAGGCTATGTCAGGAAATTCGAGCCGTCAGCCAACTCAGTGTCCGTCCGTCGCTGGATCGACCGGAGCCAGTGGCATGGTGGCAGTAGCTTCTGGGTTCTGGATCCAATCGATGGAACGAAAGGATTTCTGAGGGGTGCTCAGTATGTGGTGGCATTAGCTCTTGTTAGCAACGGTGTAGTGGAGATCGCTGTGCTTGGGTGTCCTCGGCTTTCTCTGAAGCCGGCCACAGCCCCGGGGTCTCTCGCAACTGATCCAGCCGAGGTAGGATCTCTATTGTTTGCGGTTCGAGGCGAGGGCGCATGGCTTACCTCGCTGGAGGACGAAGATTTTCTCCAGCTCAGTGTCTCAAACTGCGAGGATCCACGGCATACAGTAGCGCTACGATCTTTTGAGTCCGGCCACACGGATGAATCCTGGTTTGAGCGGGTGGTGAAACACATGGGGATCGAAACCGATCCGATCCTCCTCGACAGTCAAGCAAAATATGCTGTTTTGGCAGGCGGATACGCCGGGCTGCATTTTCGTCTTATCTCGCCTTCCACGCCTGAATACCGCGAGAAGCTATGGGATGTTGCTGCTGGTGCGCTTATAGTCCAGGAAGCGGGGGGACGAGTCACTGACTTGGCTGGTAAGGAACTCGATTATGAGGCCGGGTTCCGGCTCGAAAACAACCGGGGAATCCTGGCCTCGAATGGGAAGCTGCATGAGATGGCGCTCAAGAGTCTACAGGCCACGAAGTGAGAAAGCGGAAGCTCAGACTTCCGCAGCCCATAAGGTAAACCCCTTATTCTTGACGCTTCTTGGTGACCCTGGTGTCTTGGTGGTCAATTCATGGTTTTGTCACGGCTAACTGCCGGCATCCGCGCTTCTTGGTTGGGAACGATGCCAGGTTGTCCAGCTCTGAAACTGCTTACCCAGTTCGATTAAAAGAGAGTCCCGATTTCGCCAAGCGATCAACTGCAATCCTATCGGCAGACCATCCGCATCGAATCCACACGGAATCACGAGAGCAGGAATCCCGGCAACATTCTGTGGTGCGTTGAGTCGCACAAATGAGTTGACGATGGTTTCCTTGTGGTTACCGATTATGATCTCTTGGGTTCCCAGGGGAGGCGCCGTAACTGGTACTACAGGGGCCACAAGACAATCCACCCTGTCGAAGACCCGTTGAAACGCCTCGATGACCCTGTCTCGAGTCCGGTAAGCCTTCACGAGCTCGATACCGGAAACCTCGTATCCTGTTGCCAGCCTCCCTCTGACGAGAGGTCCGTAGGCTTCAGGGCTGTTACTGAGACCAATGTCATGTACTGTTACTGCTTCAGCGCGGGAGATGATGTCAGATGCGTGAAGAGCCTCCGGCAGAATAGACAGGTCAACTTCCACCACCTCGGCGACTACCTCCTCGAATAATCGAATGGCTGCGCTAACCGCTTCCTCCACGTCCCTTTGGATGTTCTCGAAGTAATAATCGCAGACACCGATCCTGAGGTTCTTCGTCAGGCTCTCGCCGGTCTGCGGACTGTGTTTCAGACGCCGTGACGGAGCAATAGCAGCCATAATCGCTTCGAGATCTCCAACGGTGCGAGCGATCGGGCCAACATGATCGAGCGTCGAGCTCAGGGGAATGACCCCATGGGTGGAAACGTAACCCAGCGTGGGTTTCAGCCCTGAGACCCCGCACAGGGCCGCAGGGATTCTGATTGATCCTCGGGTGTCAGTGCCGAGCGACCCGACACACATGCCGGCCGCAACCGCAGCAGCTGAACCTCCGCTGGACCCCCCTGTCATTCTGTCAATTCGCCACGGATTGCGACAGGCGCCGAAGTGCTCGTTCTCATTGGTGATCCCAAAGGCGAACTCGTGCAGGTTGTTCTTTCCTAAGAGAACCGCTCCTGCCTGGCGTAGGAGGGTCACGGCTCGAGCCTCTCTTGGCGGATCTGAAATCGGAAGGGGCGCCCGAGATCCACCTGTGGTGGGCATATTTCGGGTGAGCAACAAATCCTTTACTGAAACAGGGATTCCGTTAAGAGGACGGAGTTTCGTGTCGGCACCCAACTCGTTGTCTGTCTCTATTGACTCTTCGATCGCCAGTTCGTTAATGCATAAGAAGGTGTTGAGCAGTGGGTCCTCCGCTTCGATCAACCCGAGCTCCAGCTCCACCACCTCCCGTACTGTTAAGTTCCGGCTCTCATACTCTCTGAGGAGCTGTTTGATTCCGATACGAGTGATGTTGTCGGCTGACATAGTACAATTCTGCTCCATTGAGCCAAGGTCCGTTCATGCTTCAGTGGGCGTTATATGTTCATCCGGGTTATCCCGATGTCGAGGGAACAACGTCCGGACAGGGAGCGCCTGGACGCGCAGATTATAGCAAAGGCGGTCGAAGGGGCTTAGCCGTAAGGGGGCTTTGCCCAAATGAGCACCAACACCCAAGCCCAAGCTCGAATCTCGAAATCCGAAGCTCGAAACAAGCTAGAAATTAGAAGGTCTAAGGTCTAAACACCGCAAAGTGACTGTTTATAAATAGGTTATCGGCGACAGCCTGTTCCAGTCCTTAGATATTCGAACTTGAGATTTGTTTCGAATTTCGAGCTTCGGCTGTGGTGTTTGAGCAACAGCCCC
>JAUVSF010000462.1 GCA_030597245.1 Acidobacteriota bacterium | reverse complement strand
GGTTGGCTTGCCATCTTCCGTGTCGAGGGCTGGGATCACGGCAGGGACACGCGATATAGAGTCCGGCACTCGGGTGGTTCAACCTTCACAGGGAGGATCCGTCGCGACCCGATTGGCGAAGACGAGATCGTCGTTGCCGCGTTCACCGGGAATTCCAACTCCGACAGAGGTCTACGTCCCGACATTATCAGGAACATCGAAGCCCAGGATCCGGATCTTCTGTTCTTCTCAGGCGACCAGAGTTACGACCATCGCAACCATACTGCAGCCTGGTTGCTGTTCGGTCGACAGTTTGGTGAGATCATCAGAGATCGTCCGACCGTTACGATTCCAGACGATCACGATGTTGGGCAGGGAAACATCTGGGGTGAAGGCGGCAAGGTCTCTCACCTTCCCGGGGGGGCTGACGGGGGGTACATTTTGTCGGCCGATTACGTAAACATGGTGCAGAGAGCCCAGACAAGTCACCTTCCCGATCCCTATGACCCCACCCCGGTCAAACAGGGTATCGGTGTCTACTACACTTCTTTGACTGTTGGCGGAATCGGATTTGCCATTTTGGAGGACCGGAAGTGGAAAACCGGCCCGGCAGGACTGATTCCCCCACAAGGGCCCCGCCCGGATCACATTAACGATCCAGATTATGACCGCCAATCAGTCGATGTTCCTGAGGCCCGGCTATTGGGGGAGCGCCAACTCGAGTTCCTTCAGAAATGGGGGCAGGAGTGGGAAGGAGTTGAGATGAAGGCCGTCCTTTCCCAGACCATCTTTGCTGGAGGCGCTCACATTCACGGAAAGCATGACGGCCGCCTTCTGGCTGACCTGGACTCAAACGGATGGCCCCAATCTGGTAGAGCTCGCGCATTGCGAGAGATTCGAAGCTTTTTCGGCTTCCATATTGGAGGCGATCAGCATCTGTCCACGATCATCCACCACGGAGTCAACTCGTGGGAAGACTCGATCTTCTCTTTCGGAGTACCTTCGATTGTGAATTACTATGGTCGGTGGTGGTGGCCTTTGGAAGAACCCTTGAACCACGATCCTGGAAACCCACTGCCGTTTACAGGGCGCTTCTATGACGGATTCGGGAATAAGCTCACCATGTTGGCCTACGTTAATCCAACCACAGAGAATCACAACGCTGCCGGCTACGGGCTTGTCCGATTCAAGAAGTCCACCCGTGAGATAACCATGGAGTGCTGGCCGCGGCATGTGGACGTCACAGAACCCACAGCTCGCCAGTTTGCCGGGTGGCCTGTCAAGATCGATCAAGAGGATAACTACTCGCGAGCCGCAGTCGCCTATCTGCCGATCCTTAAGTTCGATCAGCAAGATCCGGTCGTGCAGATTATCGACGAATACCTTGGCAAGATTGTCTACACACTCCGAATCAACGGTTCGGCGTGGCGCCCGAAGCTTTTCCGGGAGGCGGTATACACAATCAAAGCATGGGCAGACGGGAAAGAGAAGGTTCTAAAAGGAGTCGATTCAATCCCGGAAGACCGTGACGACGTCCTCAACATCAGCTTCGATTGAGGTTGGGCAGCTGCGTCCGGTTGATGGGGAGTGGAGAAGACCATGAAAAGGATCCATCGTTGGCTGTTGCTTTTCGTTGTTTGCACGGGGACTTCTGCCGTCGGAACCTATGCTCAAACAGCAGCCGCCGGCTACCCTCCTACCGTTTCCCTGGATGAAATCCGAAAGTTGATTGACAAGGTTCCAGCTGAGCACCCCCGTCTGCTGACTGATGAAAGGGGACTGGCCGCCTTACGAGAGTCAATCGACGGGGACCCACTCCGCAGGGCATTGTCGAATGCAGTCGTCGAACAGGCAAAGATGATGTGGAATCTGGATCCGGTTGAAAGGAGCCTGCAGGGCAGACGTCTTCTAGGCCAATCCAGGCTCTGCCTGAAACGTGTCCTCTGGCTCGCTATGGCTTTTCACTTGACAGGAGACCTCCAGCACGTTCGGCGGTGTGAAAAAGAAATGCTGGCAGCGGCGAGGTTCAGCGACTGGAATCCCAGTCACTTCCTGGATGTAGCCGAAATGACACTTGCTCTAGCAATCGGCTACGACTGGTTATTCGAACAACTCGGTGCACCGAGCCGGAACGAGATCCGCAAAGCCATAATCGAGAAGGGAGTAGCTCTGCCTTTCGAAACCGAACACAACGGCTGGGTCAGGGCTCGTAACAACTGGGGCCAGGTCTGCCACGGCGGTTTGACCGCCGGAGCACTGGCTGTCCTCGAATATGAGCCGGATTTGGCTGCTCGTACCGTTCACAGCGCTCTGCGTAATGTGACGTATTCGATGCACGCTTACGCGCCAAACGGAAGCTACCCCGAAGGGCCGGCTTACTGGTCATACGGTACCACCTTCAACGTGGTACTCATCAGCTTGATCGAGACGGTGTTGGGATCTGATTTCGGACTGAGCAAGGCGCCCGGTTTCAGCAAGACGGGCCAGTATTTGAGCCTGGTAACCGGTCCTTCGGGACTGTTTTTCAACTATGCTGACGGTGGGGCCTCCCGCGGCCTGCAACCTGCTTTATTCTGGTTTGCCTCTCGCTACAACCAGCCGGACTGGCTGTACGGTGAACCGGAGCGATTATTGGCCGGTATTTCAAGGCTTGGCCCGAAACAGGCCGCCTCGTCGAGCGCGCGGCTGCTCCCTGTGGCTCTCTTATGGATGGGAGACTCAACGAGCAAATCGGAGATCTCGCTGCCTCTTAATTGGAATAGTGAGGGAGAGACTCCCGTCACGGTACACCGTAGTTCATGGATCGACCCTGAGGCGACGTTTGTTGGTCTAAAAGGAGGATCCCCGTCCAGCAATCATGGCCAGATGGATACCGGATCCTTTGTGCTGGATGCCTGTGGAGTGCGGTGGGCCGTTGATCTGGGTGCTGAAGGATACCATGGCATTGAATCACGAGGAATGAACCTTTGGAGCAGGGCCCAGGATTCGGACCGCTGGACGATCTTCCGGCAGAGCAACCTGGGGCACAATACCCTCGTTATAGATGGTCAACCTCAACAAGTATCCGGACAGGGTTTGATTATCCAGTTTTCCGATAAACCTGAGTTTCCTCACTCGATCGTAGATATGACTTCGGTCTACGCTGGACAGGCCAAATCGGTACGCCGTGGAATCGCGCTTCAGGATTCAAGAAATGTGCTAATCCAGGATCAGCTCTCGGGCCTGGAACCGGGGAGTCGAGTTCGCTGGGGCATGATTACTCCCGCCTCTGTGAAAGTCATCAATGATTCCACTATCGAACTAAAGCAAGAAGATGCAACTCTAAGTCTGATGATCCTGTCTCCTCAGGTTTCGAAATGGATCATCATCAATACCGAAGAACCCCGCAATGAGTGGGACTCCCCTAATCCCGGGACCCGCATGGTCGCATTCGAGGATTCCGCGCCCCAGGCAGGTGAACTAACGTTTGCCGTGCTTGCAACTCCGTGTGGCTCGGAACAGTCTCAGCAAGCAATCGATGTTCGCCCGTTGGAGAACTGGCAAAAGTGATCCTGGCTTTGGCTGGACCAGACGGCGTCACAGGCCGGATCATGGCTCAGGGCTCACTGCGATGACTTCGGTTTGGGGCGTGGGTTTCACCACTAACCATCAAGAGCACCAAGAACTCTAAGGATCAATAGTGCTTTTGTGATTTCGTGGTTAATCTCGCCAAGCCGAATGCCGGAGATCTCTACAGCGCGCATGCCTCGTTCCGGCTTGATCTTGCAGAAAGATCATTCTTGGTCTACACTTGCTTGTAATATTCCCGATTCTTATTTTCACCGATTACTAATCAGTAGAGCCCCCTGACCTAGTCAGGAACGAAAGGAATGAAGGTATGTTGAAACTTGTTTGTTCTCGAGACACTCATCTAGTTCGGGTTGTAGTCTCCCTGATGTTCTTAACCTTCCTGTATTTACCTCAACAATCGCTCTTCGGTCAGGAGGGCACTCAGAAGTGGGCCTTTGATACAGGTGGAGGTATTCAATCTTCGCCTGCTATTGGCGATGAGGGGATTATCTATATCGGCTCCAGTGACGACCATCTGTACGCTATCCAACCCGACGGAACGCAAAAATGGAGGTTTGATACTGGAGGCAACGTTACCCAACCCCCGGCGATTGCCGACGATGGGACAATCTATGTCGGAACTACTGACGGAAAAGTCGTCGCGCTCAACCCCAACGGTTCCGTGAAATGGACTTTCGATTCCGGCATCGGAGATGATGTAACCGGGCCGATGGCGATCGCAGCCGATGGAACGATCTATGCACCGATTGGAGGCTCATCCAACGCCATGGTTTTTGCCAT
>JAUVSF010000447.1 GCA_030597245.1 Acidobacteriota bacterium | reverse complement strand
CAAGCCAACTCCTCTGAAAACCATCGGACGCCTCCGGTTCTTGATCACGCGGCTCAGAAGACTGGGCCACAGAGGGAACGCCCATCCAGAGAAGACAGCTTACAAGGAGAATAGCTTTGGTTGACGCGGCGAGAGTACTGTGAGCTCTACCGGCCTGGATCTGACACCTCACCAGGGAATTGAAAGAGTTTGAGATCACGATTTGAAACACACTCAAGACATCTCCTCCAAACAACAGCGGGATTCCTCTTTCGGAAATCCGACGCCTCCACCAAATCCGATCACGACTTAGACGGCCCTACTGAAAAACACCAATGATTGACAACCTCGACTAATCGAATCCCCATCAACTACTTCTCCAGGCGTACTGAGCCCCAGAGACTCGGAGCATCCCAGGAAAAAAGTGTTGTCAATGGCACCCATGAGATCCTCTCACCGTCACGACCAAGCACCAGCAGGTTGAACCCAATTTCCCTGCCCTGTTCGAGAGCCCCCATACCGGGAGTCCCCTTCAAGACAGTGATCAGCAGTCGCTGTCCCTCCTCTTCGACACTCAGCCAGCCGGGCCTCAACTCCCTATGTTCAATCACCGTAGCAGGACGGAGGAAGCGCGCTTCCCCACCGATTCGGCCGTCATCGAATCGTCCAATGACGACACAACGATCGTATTCGCCGTAGTCAGTGGGCCGATCTCCCTTAGGATTGACCATCAGATAAACTCGACCGGGTTCGAACCAATGGTCCAGATCCTTCGGGATCTCCTCACTCAAGGGCGCGATCGTCAAATCCCAGGGCAACTCAATGCCCACATGAAATCCGACTTGACTCCAAGCCAAGCGAGCCCGCACCGCCTGCACCGCCTGCACGGCCTGTTCCCCTCTCCCCTCCTTGGCCAGAATCCACGCTCCCGATTCCCACTCTGATAGAGGGATTTCCACAGAAGGCTCAAGCTCGATACGGGGTACATTGACCAGGGGAGGGACCTGAAACGGAGCCTTGTGACTACTCCAGTTCGACTCCGAAATGAGGTAGATATTTCCCTGCTCGCTAGTCAGCAGAAGGGTGTCCCCATCCCAGGATATCCCTTCGACTTGTCCCGCATTCAGCTGACACACCAAAGGCTCAGAACGAAGAGGCTCCTCGCCTTGCTCGCTTCTCTTGAAAATGAAAAGTGCCCGGTACGAAGAAAGGGCGATCCTTTCACCATCAACAGAGATGTCGCCTCCAGTTATCATCGCCCGATGGGGAATCGTTGCGATGAACTCAGCCGTACCCTCTTCCAGGCTCTCCACGAAGTAGACTCGAGGCAGCGAACCATCCCAGGGCTTACTTACGAGATAGGCACTCGAATCCCGGACGATCAGGGTTTCGATATCCAAGCCCGGATCCGGGAACCGGATCGGGAAAGTAGTAACAGCCTCAATCTCCTCGTCCACAAACGGATCCGGTTCCGGGAAAGCATAAATGTAACCCGTCAGAGGATCATCCATCCGAGCCGTGTTGTCGTAGATGTAGAGATTCCCGTTATTGTCGGCAGAGATGTCTTCCCAATCGTGATTTTCAACTCCCGGAACTTCGTAACGCCGAATCGCCTCTCCCGTGAAACTCAATGCAAACAAGAGAGGCCGGCCGTCATCGTTATGGCTCCACATAACGTTCTCATGGACACGGCTAACCGCAAGTCCGGAGGACTCAACAAGACGCGGATCGTCAATTCGTCCGTGAGGAGAGAGTGTCGGTGCAGCATCGCGGTAGCATGCTGTTCCCGACATCACGAACACCACCAAGCATGAGAATTTGAACAGTCCTGGGTAACAAAGCATGTGTCAGATTGTCAACTCATTATACAGTCTGCGAAGGCGGTTTATCCGGCCTGAAAAGGAGGTGGCCTCTCTGAACGAGCAGATTGGAGAACAGGACCTAGAGACCCGGTGCTATGGGTATTGGCATAGGTTCGGACGTATTCTCATCAATGAGTCCATACCCATCCACGTAAATGGCCCTGAACCGGTCTCCGGCAATCTCTAAAGCCGAAGGTTCAACCGTGTCAACCAAGAACACCTTCCCACCCAAACGTCGTAGGATCTCCTTTTCAGCTGCGATTGTATGACCTACCACCATATATTCCGCCCCGTAAGCGGCAAGTACCTGGGCTAATTGCGGGGTACCCTCCTCCTCACTCCACTTACCAAATCCTCTGAACCAGAGAGGTCCATCTGGGTGCACGCTAATCCACGCTCCCATATTGAAGAAAGCTTTGATGAGCTTGACCTGGTACTGTTCTTTCGAGTCCAGAGTCTCCATCCAATCGTCTCCATTGGAGCCCTGCTCACCTGAGGAGGCCAACCAGTCATAACGCTTTTTCAGAGCAGTGATCATGTCATTCAACGGATAATAGGATTGAAAAACACCCTCATCGGTGAAATAGCCGACCCAGCTGTCAAAAGCTTTCCTTTCCTTCTTGATTCTCTGGTTTATTTCGTCCAGGGAAAGGTCCGTGAGCCTTGGATGAATTCCCCCGTGTACGAAAATGATATCCCCGACCCTGACAACGGCAGGCAGATTCCGAATCCAGCGACCATACTTACCCTTGGGGCCAAGTGCTTCCCGGTATTCGACGAACCCGGCGGGATGAGTCTCCATCCACTCCTGTCGGAACTCAGGCGTGTCCTCCGGTTCCGGAAGCCCGAGTTTCTTCGCCTCTCTCTGGTTCGTCTTCATGAACTTCTTGTAAGCTCTCTCCTGCCGCTCCTCTGATTTGTCGTCGGCAAAAGTAGCGTAGATTTCCGGCGTAACGTATCGCAGATCGCCGGTCAGGTTCATCATCTCGTGATTACCCAGAAGAACCAGGACGCGGCCCCCGGCCTTGGGCGCCTTCTTTTCAAGCTCCATCAACAGATCCATGACTTCCCGGACGTGAGTGCCACGGTCGAGGAAGTCCCCGGTGACAACCAGGAAGGCGTCTCCCCCGGTCCAGCGATTCTCGGCATTCACAAGCTTTGCACTCTGAAGTATCGCGGTCAGCCTCTGAATGTCTCCGTGCAGATCACCCAGAGCCACAATACGTGAAGTTGGAGGGATGGTTTTTCCCGCAGCAAACCCAGAAAATACCATCAGGAACGTCAACAAGACGCTCCAAACACCATACTGAAATGCACTCTTCCGGTAAGAAAACCTTGGCCTGGGGAACATGTTCTATCAATAGTAGCAGAAACTCCCGGGGCCAGGCCTTCTGACTCATTCGCACTCGGAATCAATCAACCTGCCAAGCTTTTCGACTTGCTCCCGCGTCCCCAATGCGAAAACAATGTCCCCCTGCTCGAGCACTGTATCCGCTTTTAATGAAGTAATGACACCCCGGCCGGGACGTTTCAACCCGACCAGGGAGGCTCCCGTCAACTCTCTGATCTTCGACTCGTCCAGACTCTTGCTCTCAAGGAGAGAGCCTCGACAGACGCGGAAGTTCTCCAGAAGAAGTTCCAGCGACTCGTCATGGGAAACGACGTCCAGGAAATCGCAGATCTCAGGATTTAAGAGCATCTGCGCCATCCGTCGGCCGACAATGCTCTGAGGGAACATGACTCGATCAGCACCTGCTCTTAGAAGTTTGTCGGTGACTTCCTCGAGGTTGGCCCTGGCCACAACAGGGATCTCACTTCTGAGCACCCGGACCGTCAGTACGACCAGCAGATTCGTGGCATCTTCGTCTGTAGCAACAACAAGGCCTTTAGCCCGATCAAGCCCGCATTGCCGGAGTACGTGGTCAAGTCCAGCGTCCCCCTGAACAGCCAAATACCCATCTTCTCGGGCCCTCGAGACCGCCTCTTCACT
The DNA here is from genome assembly GCA_030597245.1 of Acidobacteriota bacterium. Classification (GTDB taxonomy): domain Bacteria; phylum Acidobacteriota; class UBA6911; order RPQK01; family JAPXNP01; genus JAUWTT01. Next base: position 672 of record JAUVSF010000447.1, on the reverse strand, counting down.
CACATCGACTACAACGAGTTCGCAACCCTTTCGCCCCAACTCTCGACACACCTGGTGGCCCATCTCTCCATATCCGCAAACGACATAATGACCACTCAAAGAATCGATAATGCGCTGCATTCGCTTCCCCCTGAGGATGCCCTGAAGCTCACCGGCCAAGAAGTAGTTGGTGATGAGACCGATGGAGAACGTGATAGCACCGACCCCGAGTATTATAAGCGCTCCGGTGAAAAGCCGGCCATTCGTCGAAAGTGGATGCACCTCGGAAAAACCCACCGTCGTTACGGTGATCACCGACATGTAAAACGAGTCGGACCAGGGCCAGAATTCAATCAGGTGGTAGCCAATCGTCCCAATCAGGATGACCGAGGGAAAAACCACCACAATAAGAATTAGACATTTTGTCAACCTACTCCTCTGCGGTGGGATTATACGGTGTGGAAGATTAATCTTGAAGGATTTCGAAGGGTCTCTTTTTCCGAATCTGAGAATCTGCAGTCGGGAGGTTGGGGGCTGCGAGCTGAGGATCGAACCACTAAATCACTAAGGCACAGGGAGATCCTACTGGTGAGTTCGTGCTTTGGTGGTTCCATACGGCCCTCCGAAATCCTCCAAGATTCATCTTCCACACCGTATACTCCCACCGCAGACGAGCAGGTCGACAACACGTCT
>JAUVSF010000524.1 GCA_030597245.1 Acidobacteriota bacterium | reverse complement strand
TGATATTAATAGTCTCAAAGGCGAGCAATGTGGCTCTTCTCAATAATCGGAAAAGTTTCATGATGCACCCATCGCAGGCCGGAAGATGACTTGGGAAGCACCTGAGAAGCCGAATGACGATTTACTGGATGGAGTCCGGCAAACCCTCAGGGAGTTGATGCTGGACGGGCATCCGACTCTCCGGGAACTGTCGAGTTCTTTGGGATACAGCGTTCGCACCCTGCAGCGACGACTTGCTGATCATGCCAATGGTCCCCGCCTAAGCTACTCTCAACTCCTGGCCCAGGTCCGCAGGAAGGAAGCCTGCAGGTTGCTGAGTGAGACCAGCCTCAAAATCACCGATATAGCAGAGAAGCTTGGTTACTCTGATCCGGCAAGTTTCTCGCGTGCGTTCCATCGATGGACCGGTGGGACACCACGAGACTACCGTGAGCGTCAGCGGCGCAAATGACCTCGATAACTCTTCAACTGGCGTTACCGGCTGACCAAAATGGAATCAGGGACGAGTGAGAAGTTCGAAGTTCGAAGTGTGAAGTGCGAAGTGTGAGGGTCGAACAGGGTTGAATTATGAATTCACCACGAAGACACCAAGAGCACCAAGAAACACTTGGGGTATTGCGTTTACCTTTGTGTCCTTGGCGACTTGGTGATCTGAATGTCTCTGACAGAGGCCGGCGCTCGGCGCCGACAGCGGTTCCGGCAAAGTGGCGTGAAATGTCAAGCACCCGTACTAATCTCATGTTAGGTTGGGATCAGGAAACTCGTCTAACGACTGAATCAGAAGGAGAGCCAGAATGGAACATATGAAACACATCAAATTGGGTGGTCAAATCGGAACGGACCCGAATTTCGCCTTGGCGACGCATACAGGCCACTCGAAAGCGGGGGCCAAACACAGCGATCCACAGCCCAAAATGCAGCTGACTCAAGAAGAGCAGGACATTTACGACGGCAAGAAGGGAGATGTACTTCAGAAGGCCATCAAGACCGTCGTTGCCTACGGACAGCTGTTTGGTGCCGAGAAACTCGTCAATCTCGGCGGTGCCCCCCACCATGCGGTGAGTTGGGGCAGTGACGGTGTCGAGCCACTGTTGAAGATCTACAAACAGCTGGTTGATGCCGGCCTGAAAACCTATGCGCCGTTTACAGCTGATCCGAAGCCGATGGACCCGGTGCACCTCCTTGTCACTCCCGAGGAACAGGCGACGGTCGACAAGATCTACAACCGCATGGATGAACTCCAGGAGCTCAATCTCAAACTAGGGATGAGAAGCGAGAAAGACTGGAGTTGCGCCTGCTACGTACCTGAGATGGGCAATACACCGGAGTACGGTGACTACCTGGCGTGGTCGGAATCCTCGGCGATCAACTATGTGAACTCAGTCATCGGCGCCCGGACAAACCGCAACTCAATGGGCATCGACATGCTCTGCAACATTCTCGGTAAAGCACCCCAATTCGGTTTACTAACTGACGAGGGGCGCCAGGCTGTCTGGCTGATCGATGTCAAGACCACCAAGATGCCCCATCCCGAGATGATCGGTTCGGCCATCGGGCTCAAGGTCATGGAAGACGTCTCGTTCATTACGGGAATGGGCCGGTTTATCTCGGAAATCAACGAGGAGACGAGCGGGTATCTCAAGGACCTGGGTGCGGCAACGGCCAGCAACGGCGCCGTCGGCCGCTATCACATGGAGGGAGTGACCCCGGAAGCTGTTGAAAGAGGACGTGATCTCCTCAAGGACGGATATCAGACCTATGTGATCGATGATGCCGAGCTCGATCGTATCTACAAGAGCTATCCCAACCTCTGGAAGGACAAGCAGGGCACTCCACAGCGGGTGTTCCTCGGTTGCCCACACATGACTTACGGTCAGATGACCGAGTGGGGAAAGCGCATCGTGGACGCAATGGAGAAGGCCGGGAAGACAGAGATCGGCGTTCCGACCTATATGTTTGGTTCCCAGTACGTGAAAGATGCTTTCGAGAAGAGGAATCCGGAAGTGGCGAAGAAACTGAAGGAATTAGGTGTCTCCATTCCCATCAACTGCCCCATGATGTGGTGTTCCACTCCCGTGGAGGGAGCGGAGCTCGTGGCCACAAATTCCAACAAGACACGGGTCTACACGACAGCTCGATTCTTCTTCGACGATGTTCTGACGGAACTCATCGTCACGGGCAAACTGCCGGCCAGCGTCGCTTAGGTCGAATAGAGCGGAGAATAAGGATACGAAAGGACTGAACAATGGCTCAAACTACTACATTCAAAGGACGACCGGCGGTTCCCGGCAGCGCAGAAGGCTCAGCCGAGGTTTCGCACATCGGATTCAATACATGTGCCACGTATGTCGATGTTCTCATTTCAGGTACCGATTCCGGGGTGTGTCAGGACCATGACAACAAGGACCTCTTTGGACACGACCTCCAGGACAAGATTGTATGCATCCCGCAAACGATCGGATCGAGCAGCGCGGCGACGTTGTTCATGATCATCCTTGACAAGGGAATCGCACCCAAGGCAATGCTTTTTGCCAATCACATCGATTCGCTGGCTGCCTGTGGGATCCTCATGGGTGATAACTGGCTCGGCAAACGCATCGTGACCGTCGATTTGCTCGGGGATGCCTTCCTCGACGCGGTCAAGACTGGAGATACGGTCAAGGTCCACGAAGACGGGACCGTCGAAATAGAGGGCTGATTCAAGATCTGGCAACTCAAAAAGGCGCGCTTCTTGGACAGCGAACGCGCCGACGGTACAGCATGAATAAAACCACCGGTATCCGTAGCCATTCATGCCGTACCTACGGCACTCAATCAGAGGCTCAACAGTCTTCCCAGGGCTTGCTGCCCTCCTTCGTCGGGCAGCCGCCCTAGGCTCGACACATGCCGTCCTCCGGACTTGAAAACTCCGGGAGCCTGAGACCAGGTGCTGGGCTCGACACTTGCCGTCTGTTGGACTCCTTGAGGTGTCGTCTTGATTCTACGACACCCTGAGATACAGGGCGGAGATGAGAGCGCCGGTCTATTCATGAAGACTATTTTCGGAGCAGCACCAATCAGCGAGGCAGCAACGTAAAAGAGAACGTTAGACTATTGGCCGATGCGACGAGCACATGGCTCGCCTCGATCTTCGGCAGTGGATTCCTTGTGATCGCACCGATCCTGCTTGGTGTTATAACAATCTTTGCAGCGTCTGCGAGCTAAGGTAACGCGGTTGTTTGGTCAGACGGTTCAGGTACGGCTTCGAAACGGCTCTGTCGACCTGTCGAGTCACCAGCGAACTCCAAAGACCTCGCCACTTTGATCAGTTGCTCGCCGAAGGATATGGAAATGATGACAATCAGCACTCACTTCTCTCGTTCGATTTGGGCGGGGATGTATCTACTGCTTTTCTGTGTTTCGTCTTTAGAGGTTGAGGCGTCGAGCCCTCAACAGCAAACCGATCCGGAGGAGCAAACTGAAGAGAAAAAGACAGCTTCTCCGTCAACAGCTCAGGAGGAAAGTGGGACAAAGCGGGCGAGGCTCGGGGCCGGCGGTTTCAGTACCAAGCCGGGAGGTCCTCATCTCCAGCCCGGCAAAATGAACGCCAGACCGCGCCTGGACCCCTCAAAACCCGCTCCGCAGCAAAAACGCTGGGAATTTGCCGGTGCACCGATTCCTGTTGTTAACCCTACGGTTGGAAACGGACTCGCGGGAGCCGCCGCGGTCCTCGTTCGCCTCAATCCGAAAGATACCGTTTCACCCCCATCTGTTTTCGGTGGTGGAGTCCTTTTCACGGACAATGGAACCCGGGGATGGGCTGTTGGGACTGAACTCTTTTTGAAAGAAGACCGATTTCGCATCCTG
>JAUVSF010000071.1 GCA_030597245.1 Acidobacteriota bacterium | reverse complement strand
CTTCGCTTCAATAATGGAGTAGAGGCTGCCTGATCCATAGTCGTCGTCCCACGAGCTACTGATCTGGATCTCGTAGGCGATTTGCGAGGGAGTTTTGCCAAGGTCGGACGCGTCACCAAAGGTGTACTGGGCTCGGGTCTTGTCTCCTATCGATACCCCGCTGTTCCCTGGCGTCGGCACCCACCACTCGATGTGAAGATCATATTCGTCGAAGTTCCGTTTCGTGTACAACCAGGCTTGAGCCATCAACACTTTGAAATCAGTGTTGAACCAGGACCGGTTGAGATTACCTTTCAGATCATTGAACCAGGGTTTCTCCACCGGCGGCTTCCTGGGATCCCGCTGCCCCAGCAGGTACCCCTCCGTGGTAATACTCCAAAGGCCATCGCCAGTTGCCTTCCACTCTCCAAGACCAGTTCCATCGAAGAGAACAATCTTCTCCCCCTCGTCAGCAACGGCAAGATCCGATCCTGCCAGAAAACACACCATGAGAAGGAACCCGATCTCGGACCTTTTCCAATCGCAGCGCATAGGCATTATCCTATCACTGGGTGCGAGATGCCGGGGACCTAGTTCCCAGTTCCCAGTAAGAATTGTATCCCGCGGGCCCTGAAAGGACCCGGCTCCGTATGAAGTGTTGTCGACAATCCACACGGGGAGCCCCGGGGGAAGTTGACCTTCCAGGTCGACACTTAATTGTCAGTCTCCAAAGCGACAAGCTAGAAGCTTATCTTCCGCCCCGTCAACCATTTCGTTTCATACGGAGCCCCGGGATCTCGGAGGCCGGGGGCCTGAGGATTGTCGAACGACGAAGGTCGAACGCAGAACGCCCAGTCAGCCTGTCGCAAGAACAAGCGACTCGTACAGCGCAGCCAACCGGTGATTTGTAATAGACTCTCCCTCTTTCCTGCAACCGGACAACAGCGAATGGATAAACAGGACAGGATCCGCAATTTCTGCATTATTGCGCATATTGATCACGGAAAGTCGACTCTGGCGGACCGGCTTCTAGAAGCCACCGGAAGGGTCGAAGAAAGGCAGATGCGCGCGCAGCTCCTGGATCAGATGGATTTGGAAAGGGAGCGAGGCATTACGATCAAGATGGCTGCGGTGCAGATTCACTACACAGCTAAGGATGGTGAAGTATATGAGCTGAACCTGATCGATACACCCGGCCACGTTGATTTCACCTGGGAAGTATCGCGAAGTCTGGCCGCCTGCGAAGGTGCGGTCCTGGTAGTAGACGCCGTGCAAGGCGTTGAGGCACAGACACTTGCCAACGTCAATCTGGCGATGAACCACGATCTCACCATTATTCCGGTAATCAACAAGATTGACCTCCCGGCGGCAGATGTCGATCGAGTAGCAGTAGAAATCGAAGAGAGCCTGTTGATTGAAGCCACCGATGCTCTTCCGGCCAGTGCCAAGGAAGGTGTGGGCATCGAGGCGATTCTCGAGGCCGTCGTGCAGAAGATCCCTCCCCCGAAAGGCCGGTCCGATCAACCTCTGCGCGCTTTGATTTTCGATAGTCACTTTGATCCCTACCTGGGGATCATTGCGTACGTTCGAGTTGTCGATGGCTGTTTGAAACCCGGCATGAAGATCAAGTGGATGGCTTCGGGACATACGGCGGAGGTGGCGGGAGTAGGAGTCTTTGTTCCTGCCATGAGCTCCTGTGACCGCCTCGAGACTGGACAGGTGGGTTTCGTTCACGCGGCGATCAAGGAGATTGGACTCTGTCGCGTGGGGGATACGATCACCGACAAGACCGACCCTGCGTCCGAACCGCTTCCGGGATACAAACAAGTCAAACCGATGGTGTTCTGCGGTCTGTACCCCGTCGATAGCGACCAGTTCTCGGGACTTCGGGAAGCTCTCAACAAGCTACACTTGAATGATGCCGCTCTGTCGTATGAACCCGAGACTTCGGCGGCTCTGGGTTTCGGATTTCGATGTGGCTTTCTCGGCCTTTTACACAGTGAAATTGTTCAGGAGCGGCTGGAACGTGAATTTGATCGGGAACTAGTTGCCACGGCCCCCTCTGTGGTCTACAAAGTGACTCTCAACGATGGCGAGGTCCAGATGATCGACAACCCTGCCCATTGGCCACCGTTGGGAAAGATTGACTCGGTTGCGGAACCGTACGTGAAGTCTGTTATCTTCACGCCGGAGCAGTACGTCGGTCCATGCATGGATCTCTGTACCGAGCGACGAGGCGAGTTTGTGACCATGGAGTACGCGAGTACCAATCGAGTTGTACTCACCTTTGAACTGCCTCTCGCCGAGATCTTGATGGATTTCTTCGACACATTGAAAAGTAGAACTCGAGGATATGCTACCTTTGACTACGACTTCTCAGGCTACCGTGTGAACAATCTGGCCAAACTGGATATTCGGATTAATAACGAGCCGGTGGATGCACTGAGTTTCATCAGCCACCGTGAAAGGGCGTACTATAAGGGCAAAGCCCTGGTCAGCCGATTGAAAGAGGTTCTGCCCAGGCAGCTGTTTGAGATCCGTATCCAGGCAGCCATAGGAACTAAGGTGATTGCTGCCGAGCGGGTCCAGGCTTTGCGAAAGAACGTTATCGCAAAATGCTATGGTGGCGACGTGACGAGGAAACGAAAGCTCCTCGAAAAACAAAGAGAAGGAAAACGTCGCATGAAAAGTGTCGGTCGGGTAGAAATTCCTCAGGAAGCCTTTCTCAGTGTCCTCAAAGTGGGAAACGAATAGCCCGCGCGTTCCCATCTCTTGGTGCCGACTCTCATGGTGTGGGGTTCCCCATGCAGGTTCAGTACATGGGTACCTATGTTTTGACTGAACGGCGCACTTCGTCGTTCGTTATTCGTCAATCCTCCTTCTCTCCCGAGCTCATTTCCACATGACTCGGAATTTCGTGAGAGAATCCGTAGATCAGGTATCTGGGAGAGAGGAAGCACAAGCGAATTGAGTAGCGAGTTCGCCATTTACGTCCATATCCCTTTCTGCATGCGCAAGTGTCCCTACTGTGACTTCGTTTCCCGGCCAGTCGATCGCGCTCAGAGATCCCAGTATTTGGAGGCGCTGTCTCACGAAATCGGTAACAGTCCGTGGCATGGTTCGCGGGCTCACACGCTCTTTGTCGGCGGTGGGACACCTTCGGAACTCACGGGCGACGAAATCGAACAGATTGCCGAGGCCCTGAGTAAGACCTTCTCGTTTTCTCCGGACGCGGAATGGACAATCGAATGCAATCCTGCAACTGTCAGCCCTCCTTCCTGCGATCGGCTTCTCGAACTGGGTTTCAACCGCGTCAGCCTTGGAGTCCAATCCTTTGATGACCGTCATCTGAGCCGTCTAGGAAGGATTCACTCCTCACAAGACGCGATCGAAACCTATCAGTTGTTTCGAGATGCAGGATTCGAAAACATCAACCTGGACCTGATCTTTGGTATTCCGGGACAGACCTGTGAAGAGTGGTTGTCGGATCTGGAGACTGGAATTGACCTCGGTCCTGAACACCTGGCCCTGTACAGCCTGACTGTCGAACCGGGAACGGAGTTTGGCCAACTTCGTGACCAGGGCCTGCTGGAACCGGTGGACCAGGACCTCTTGGGCGACATGTATGAGGCCGCCATGGACACCACACAAGGGGCCGGATATCAGCACTACGAGATCTCGAGCTTCTCGCTTCCCGGTTTCGAATGTGAACACAATCTCTTTTATTGGAATAACTCCCGGTACCTTGGGTTTGGCATCGCGGCTGCATCGTATGTTGGCGGACGCCGTTGGACGTCAACCAGCGATTGGGACGACTACTTGCAGGGTGCGGCAAAGGGTTCAGTGCCTGAGGCTTCCAAACAAGAACTGGCACCACGAAAGGTGATGGCTGAAGAAGCCATTCTACGCCTTCGCACGCGCGGCGGAATCGTGGCCTCCGAATTATCCGACAAGTATGCGCGCGAGTTTGATGAGTTGTTTGGTGATTCGGTAAGCTTCCTGACTCACCACGGGCTCCTGGACTGTACCGACTCCAGAATCCGGCTTACCAGGAAAGGCAAACTTCTTTGCGCTGAAGTCTGGTCCGAGTTCCTCCGGGCGGACGCATAAGCCGGCCTGCGGTGACAAGCTGAACCCAGGGATCCCAACCCTAACTTCACCACCAGGACACCAAGCGCACCAAGAATCAAGAGCCCGCGCCTGACTTCTGCCTGGTGAACTTGGTGTCCTGGTGGTTTGATCCTGGACCTTTTGAGCAGATTCGCTTAATCAAACCAGACAGCTACCTGCTCCAGGGACTTCTTCTTAATGACGGGCACTTTCGCACTTTCTGCTGGATAACCGACCGGAAAGAGGATATAGGGGCGTTCATTCTTTGGACGCTTCAAGATCTCCGAAAGAAAGCCCATGGGGCTTGGAGTATGCGTTAAGGTCGCCAGACCCATCTGATGCAGCGCTGCAATGAACAACCCGCACGCAATTCCAACGCTTTCCTGAACATAGTAGTTCTTCTGTTTCGAACCATCCGCCAGCACTCCGTACGCATCTGCGAACACTACGACTAACCAGGGAGCGGTTTCAAGAAACGGTTTCTGCCAGTCGGTTCCGAGAGGAGCCAGTACCTCCAGCCATTCAGCAGGCATTCTCTGTTCGTAAGAGACCTTTTCCTCAGCTTCTGCCGCAACGCGGATCCTTCGTCTGATTTCCAGGTTTCCCACAGCCACAAACTTCCACGGCTGTCGGTTTGCTCCGGAGGGTGCAGTCGATGCGGTTTCGATCGCGACTTCGATCAGCCCGCGGGGAACAGGTTCCGAAGAGAACTCGCGAACACTCCGTCTCGTCTCCATGGTTTGCAGAAACTGTTTCGCCCGCTCCACCATTTGGGCACTTGAATACCTCTTCCATCCATAGGGCACAAAAGGGTATTGCTTCATAATCACTTCACCGCACTTTCGAGCAGTTGGATCGTCCCCTCGCCGGCGTCTATTTCTGCTTCAAGACCAACTGGAACCGTGAATTTATGAGCCACGTGCCCGATCATCGCACCCTGCCAGGCCGGAATCCTGAGAGGAGCAATGTGGTCTTCGAACACTTGTTCAAGCGTCAGGGATCCATAAGACTGGCCAGGTAGACACCTTGTACACTTGCCGAAGACAAAACCGGAGATCCGATCCAGGACTCCGGCCAGCTTCAGCTGGGTCAACATCCTGTCAATTCGGTAAACCGCCTCCTCGATGTCTTCGAGAAACAGGATCGCTCCTTCCCACGAAGGCAGGAAATCGGAACCTATGATGGCGGTCAGCACCGTCAGGTTACCCCCCAGCAATCTTCCACGCGCCTTCCCTCCATGAATCGTCTGAACACGATCGGCAACCTGGGTCAGATTGTCGCCGCGGATTTTCGGATTGGACATGGTGACAGCCTCCCCCTGAAAGAGAACTCTCTTGAAGTAATCAACACTGAACGAGTTCCAGGGACCGAGGCCGAGGGGGCCGTGAAAAGTGATCAACCCTGTCTTCGCATAGACTGCCAACAACAGCGCGGTTACATCACTGTAGCCGATCAGTAACTTCGGATTCTGTCTGATCACGTCGAAGTCAAGCCGGGACAGAATTCTTGCACAGCCCCATCCCCCCCTCATGGCGAGAATTCCGTCAACAGAATCATCGGCAAACTGAGCCATGAGGTCAGCGGCACGTTCCTCGTCGCTGCCGGCCAGATATCCGTACCGCGAGAGGACATGTTCGCCCAGCTTCACCCGCAAGCCAAGAGCATTCATGCTCTCAGTAACGATGTCTATGTCAACACGATGCGCCGTGGCTCCCGCCGGGTTGACGAGGGCGAGGGTATTGCCCTCCCGCAGTCGCGCCGGCTTAAGGGGAGAGGTTCCCGCCCACAGTTTTCCACCCTGCCCTGCCCCGACCAGACTTGACATCCCGGCCAGGGCCAGAAAAGAACGACGATCACACTTCATAGAGGCTATCTTCCTCCCGAGCCAAACTCAGTTAATCTTCTTCCGCGGCAGCCGTGCGTCCCTCAAAGCGGTCCTGTAGACAAACCAGGCGATTACAGCCGAAGCTTGTCTCAGATCCTCCTCAGGTACGTACTCATAAGCATCCAGGTTTGTATGGTGCGTCACGGTACTATAGTTAATCGGATCCTGAATGAACTGAAATCCAGGGAGCCCGATAGCGTCGAAGGCCAGATGATCGGTCCCTCGAGTCGGACGAATGCTTAGAGTCGATACCCCCAGATCCTCCAGCGGTTCCATATAGTCTCGAAAGATCGGCCTGACCGCATCGTTCCCCTGCAAGTAGATCCCTCGGATCCTTCCCGCCCCGTTGTCCAAATTGAAGTAGGCGCTGAAATCCGAATACTCGTCTGTTATTTCACCCTCGCCCGGGTCGCCGAAGTGGCGATTCACATAACCTTTTGACCCCAGGAGCCCCTGTTCCTCACCAGACCAGAGCGCTATCCGGACCGTTCTTCTAAACGGACCTCCCAGGGCGCTGAGTATTCTCACGGCTTCCATCACAACAGCACAACCGGCAGCATTATCGGTAGCGCCTGTCCCCGCATGCCATGAATCGAGATGGGCCCCCAGCATCACGACTTCCTCCTGGAGTTCGGAATCCGAACCCGGAAGCTCCGCGAGGACGTTGTAACCCTGCAAATCGCTGTCGAAGACCTCCGTCTCAAGCTCAACCCTCAGCTCAAGCGGTTCTTCCTTCTCCAGAATTCGATAGAGCATCCCGTACTGTTCACTCGCCACCACAAAGCAAGGCAAACCCAAGTCCTCCTTCGGATCGCGGCTTCCACCAGAGCCGACTAAGACGGCTCCTCTTCTTCGCCTGCTTGACTCCAGAACTGCTGCCACCCCCTGCTCAGCAAGGAACTTCCTCACCTTGGACCGCCATGCTCGCCGCTTTCGAAACTCCTCCCTCCGCTTCTCTCCCGCCGGCTTTTTCAGCGGGGCCCGGGACAATTCCTCCAGCTGCTCCACCGTATAACGTGTGGCGTTTGGCTCAAAGCCCACATCCACATCTCCAGGATCACCCAGCATTACGATGGCACCTCGAAGCTTGCCCTTCCAAAGCTTGAAATCTTCCTCTCCGCGGAGTTCCACCAGAACCGGCTTTCCGGAAATGATCCCGGAAGTTCCTTTCGTCCAAGCCTTCGGGTAAGCCGTCAACTTCATATAACGGGGACTCGTCATTTCGAGGCTGTGCCTGGTGACTTGCCAGCCTCTTCCGAATTCCCCCCAGGGCTCCAGGCGCGAACCTTCCAGCCCCCACTCTCCCAGCTTCACCCGAGCCCACTCAGCCGCCTTCCTATAACCAGGTGAGTTCGTGAGTCTGGGGCCAACAACATCGGTAAGATGGCTTAGTGTCTGCATGACCTCAGACTTCTGAACCGCCTCTTCTTTAATGCGGGAAAGAGTCTGCAGATCGTCCTCGTCACCTGCGCGAACCGAGGAACAACAAAAGAGAACAACCAGAGCTATCCTGAATCTCATTTTCACAGCGTGTTCAGGATACCGGAACCGAAGGACTTTGTCAGAACAGTGCCTTCCTTGCGGACAAATTGGCGTTCAAAAACACCACGATCAGCTTTCCTCAGTCTTCAGTCTTTTTGCAGTAAATGCAGGCGACTTTCACTCTGGAGGATCCTCAGCTAAGATTTGATGAACTAATGAGAAAGAAAGCTGTTCTGCTCTGCGTTTTGGCGTCACTCTTTTGTAGATGTGACGAACCACCTGATGCACAGCTGACCCGATTCGAATATCAACTCGGGAGCGACACAGTTGTGACAGTCCTGCACGAGGTAGCCGGGTCCGACCTACTCTTCTTTAACATGCATGACGACGAGAACACTGCGGTAGAGGCAGGTCTTCGGGTGATCGCATTAAGAGGAGGCCGTCTCTTGGAACTCCAACACTCGGGAGACCGGCTGGTGCACTTTGGAATAGCATCGGCAGCTTACCGGTTCGATCCGAATCGGATTTTCACTCCCCTCGGAATCGAAAGGACACTGGAAAGATACAGTCAGGCCGACAGTGCGGCTATTGAAGCGGTGCAGGCTTTTGCCGATTCTCTCATCTTGGATGGCGAACTGCGCGGAGCCCGGTTGATTGTCACTCTCCACAACAACGGCGAAGGTGAGTACTCGGCAGAAAGCTACCTTCCCGGAGGTGACTACGAGGTGGATGCCGATGCTGTTCACATCCAGCAGGGCCGGGACCCCGACGATTTCTTCTTTGTGACGCAGGACCGGTTCTTTCAGTTATTCAAAGCGGCTGGTCTTAACGTTGTGCTTCAGAATAACAGTACGGTCACCGACGACGGATCCCTGTCGGTCTGGGCGGGTCGTGAAAGGATTCCGTACGTCAACGTTGAAGCCCAGCATGGGCACCTGGCAGAGCAGGTTGAGATGATCATGGAGGTATACCGGATCGCCGATAATCACTTCAACTGACGAGAGACGCGCCTCTCACCCTCCAGGATTACAGCATCCTCGGGTACACCTTTCTTCAGTTCGACCAATTCCGAGCTTATCTGTTGGAGAGAACCCGCTCCGTCAAAAACCAGCTTCATCTGGCCCAGATACCTTCCTCTCTCGACGCTGGAAACGAGGACTGCCGAGTTAATCTGGGTGGGAGGGTACAAGATAAATCGTTTTTCAGTCGTAAGGATCACGTAGATCTCCGAATGCTCTTCGGCGAGCTGACGGATCACGGAGTCGCTCGGAATCTCTCCCTGAGGTCGGATCGTATCTGCCAGGAGAAACAGAAAATCCGCTTGATCCATCACTTCTTCTTTGATTTCTCTCACCGCTTTAAGGGGATCGATTCCCTTGAAGCCTGAATTCGGCTTGACCCGGGCCGGATCGGTTATGCCCAGGAACCCGATGCGAACCACCTTTTGGGATGCACCTGAAGAGAGGGGCACCTCCAGGACCACATATTTCCGAGGCACTGGAAGAGTGGATCGGACAGGTACGAGGTTAGTCGAAATGAACTGCGTCTCACCCAGCTTTTGAGAGGCGAGCTCTTGCCACCAGTACAGATCCTGAGAGCCAATGTTGAAAACCTGTACAGGCAATTCAACGAGTGCTCGTTTCATTAATGTGTTGATGGCGTCGGCGTTTGGACCCGGGTCCTCGAAGTAGTTCCCCGCCTCGATATTCAAGATCCTGCCCTGAAAGCCCTCCGCGAAATCCCGTGAGTAACCGACACGGCGGGCCATGCCACCGGTTGGCCCCGCCTTGCAGCCGCACGGTTCAAAATTACCGTTCACATCTCCCGTAAAGAAAACGGTGATCTCGGTTTCGGAGCTCGAGGCTGCCCCTGCCGTAACAGCGCACATCAAACTCAGCATCAGGATGACGAATAATAGGTGAATCAGGCGCATTACTCTGACAAAGATGAGACAATGAGCCGAAAAGTCGCAGCTGGAGTTGGATTATATGGCTAAATTCTCGGATCTCACATTCAAGTATCGACTGTTCATGAAAACCTACAGATATCGGAGTTATGACTGGGCGCCCGGAACCACAATGGTTAAACCCCTTTCCGAGTCTCGCATTGCGGTCGTTACGACTGCAGCTCTTTACCGCCCGGATCAGCCTCCTTTCGACGAATCGATCAGAGGGGGAGACGTGTCGTATCGAGTGATTCCCAAGGACACAGAGCTTTCCAGCCTCCGTGAAGGGCACAGAAGTGACGCCTTTGACCACACGGGCGTCGAGAAGGACAAGAATCTGGCCCTGCCCCTGGATCGGCTTCGAGAGTTGGAAAGTGAGGGCGTGATCGGCTCAGTCAATGAGCGTCACTTCAGCCTGATGGGGTCAATCACCGCACCGGGACGATTGACATCCGAAACAGGACCGGAAGTCTCCGCATTCCTTCGCGAAGATGGTGTGGACGCCGTCCTACTGACTCCGGTCTGACCGATGTGCAATCAGTCCGTCGGATTGATTCAGAGCGTTATCGAGAAACAAGGAATTCCCACCAGCTCGATCAGCCTTTTGCGTGAGGTGACCCGAAAGGTTCATCCGCCTCGATCTCTATTTGTCGATCTACCACTGGGTTACCCTCTAGGCCGTCCCCACGATGCTGAGATGCAGAGGGAGATCCTGGTCGCCACCCTCCGGCTGTTGGAGTCGGATCAACCACTTCCCATTCTCGAGGAGTATCAGGTCCGCGAGTTTAGCCTGAGCTGAATTTATTTCACGCAAAGGCGCCAAGTTCGCTTAAGGGCTTATTCGATTACTATTACGTAAGATACCAAGCCACAAGCCCAATCCGGCCATTCGTCGTTCGCACTTCGACAAGGCCCCAGGTCCCAAGACCTCGAGACGCACCCTCGACACCCAAAACCGTTCAGACATGGAGAACAACTCTTCCTCTGTGCTATCCTCGGAATTCGCTTTTCCAGGCACGGTCGGCGTGCTCTTTTGGGCTTGGTTTTGTCTCGGGGATCAGGAACGAGAAACCTGGCACTCGGTCCACGTGTTGACTGTTTACACTCGTACGACGCGTGGCGCCCGTCCTCAGAATAGAAGGAGTCTACTAATGAGACCTCAGCTTCGTTTTCTGGAAAACAGCCTTATCGAGAAGATTGTGGGTGAAGCCAGGGTCATTCTAAAGGAACTCGGCGTGACTTTGCACAACGACCGTGTTCTGTCAATGCTTTCAGACCACGGAGCGCGGGTCGATAAAGGAACAAAGCAAGTTTATTTCACCGACTCGGTCATCGACTTGGCGCTCTCAACTGTCCCGAACTCATTCAAACTGTACGACGTGCTCGGAAAGGAAACACATGATTTTTCTTCCGGAAAGGTGCATTTCACTCCGGGGTCAGCCGCCATGAATGGTCTTGAGTTTGAATCGGGAAAGGCTCGTCCCCCAGTAACAGACGATTACGTGAGTTACGTGAAACTAGTGAACCAGCTGGAAAACATTGCTTCGCAGAGCACGGCCCTGATTCCTTCAGACGTGCATCAGGAGATGGCTGACAGCTACCGCCTCTACTTGAGTCTACTCTTTGGTGAGAAACCGACAGTTACAGGCGCTTTTACTATCGCCGGCTTTGACGTGATGCGCGACTTGCAGCTGGCCGTAAGAGGCGGGGTTGACGAACTCAAGAAGAAGCCTTTGACAGTCTTCTCGTGTTGTCCCACGGCTCCTCTGAAATGGAGCGACGTGACGTCTCAGAACGCGATTGATTGTGCTCAGCTTTCGATTCCTGTAGAGCTGATCTCGATGCCGCTTTCCGGCTTTGTCGCTCCGGTTACCCTGGTAGGTTCACTGGTCCAACATACTGCTGAGACTTTGAGTGGGGTGGTGATTCTCCAGCTGGCAAATCCAGGCACCCCGGTTCTCTACGGTGGCTCGCCCGCCATTTTTGATGTGCGGTACGAAACGACTCCAATGGGAGCTATCGAAACCATGATGGTGGACTGTGCCTACGCTGAGATCGGCCGACATCTCGGGATGCCAACTCAGGCCTATATTGGACTGAGTGATGCGAAGCTGCTGGACGCCCAGGCTGGACTGGAATCCTCGATGGGCGCTACGTTGGCCGCCCTAACCGGAATCAACAACGTTTCGGGCCCGGGAATGCTTGACTTCGAGAGTTGCTTCAGTCTGGAGAAACTGGTCGTAGACAATGAGATTTGCGGTATGACGCTGCGAATGTTAGAGGGAATCCAGCCAAAAGAAGACTTTCCTTCCCTCCCTCGATTCGAAGAACTGCTGAGCGAGAAACACCTTCTCATCTCAGAGCACACCAGACGTTACTTACGCGAGGAACACTACTTCCCTGGAAAAACAATCGACCGCGCTCAGCGGTCACGGTGGCTGGAAGAAGGTGGCCTGACACTCTGCGAAAGAGCAAATCAAGAGGTAAGACGCATGGAGAAGGCATACGAGCCCTCCCGGCTTGAGGACACTGCCAAACAGGAGCTTCGGAATCGAATGGAGTCGGAAGCGCACCGCCTGGGTATGGATCGCCTTCCGGAAACCAGCCTTGTTTGAGTAGGCGAGGGAACAGACCGATCGAGGCAAACTCTTGAGTAACGGAACCGTGACGGAAAAAAATGCAATCCAGAGGAGAAACTTTGCATGGGAACACTAAGTGAGATCTCGAAACACATAATCGCAGGTGATGCTTCGTCAGTACCTTCCTTAACCCAACAGGCCGTCAGCGAAGGCTTGCCGGCGCGTGACATCCTGCAAGAGGGCTTGCTCAGCGGTATGGCCGTAATTGGTGAGAAGTTTAAGAGCCATGAGATCTTCCTTCCTGATGTTCTGATGGCGGCCAGAGCAATGCAGGCAGGAATGGACGAACTAAGACCTCTGCTGATCACGGAGGACGTGCCCTCTTTGGGCAAAGTTGTTCTTGGAACTGTGCGGGGTGACCTGCACGATATCGGAAAAAACCTCGTCAGTATTATGCTCAAAGGAGCAGGGTTCGAGGTCATAGACCTGGGCAACGATGTGTCTCCGGAAAGCTTTGTGGACACTGCCCTCGAAAACGAGGCACCAGTGGTGGCAATGTCGGCCCTGTTGACCACGACCATGCCGGTCATGGGTGAAGTGACGGATCTGATTCGCCAACGAGGACTGGAGGAGAAACTGAAGACGATCGTCGGCGGTGCTCCTCTTTCTGACGATGCTGCCAGACAGATGGGCGCAAACGCTTACGCATATGATGCGGCCAGCGCTGTTGATCGGATCAGGGAGCTGATCAGCAGCGAATAACCCGGCCTCGAGAGAATCTCGGAGGTTTGAGGAACGCCGGCTCAGGTGCGAGTTGAAGCTCAGTTTCGGAAAGTGACATTTTCCAGTCCGTTCTGGTAGAACTCCTCGGCATACCGTTTTTCGAGTTGATTCTCCTTCTCCGCTAACTCTTGACGGTTCATGGAGTCAACCCGATCCTCGCCGTACAGCCGAATCAGATCTCTTTCCGTCAGACGTTCAACCAACTCGTTCCAAAACGTGTCGTTTTCGAAGTCCCTGATGTAATCCATGCCCGGACTGGTTTCTTCGAATTCCCTGGTGGGAAAGTGCTCGTTCAGTTCCTCGTCATATTCCACCAGATTCTCAAAACCGCAATCCTTCGCAAAGGAGAACACCAGCTGTTCGAATTCCCGATACTTCTTCGTTTCCACACGCTCAGTATCATGCGCGTGCAGTACCCAATCAGCGATCTCCAGCATTTCCAGAAAGGTTCTGTATTGCTTTTTAGTGATGTTGATCTTCATGCCCTTTTACCTTCGCCTGCGTCTCGCCAACCCGATGCCGGACTCAGAATCCTAACATCGAACGGTCCAACCCTGATTAACGAAAGCCCTTTTCAACCTGAGGTTCTATCCTCTTCCTGTCTCAGAAAACGGCGAGATTCTGAGTTGCCCTTCGCCCCAATCTCTCGTATCGCCGAATCAGGCACCTTGATCAGAGGCGTGTAACCAGGGTGATGGTGCTCTTTGTACGGGTCGTTATGCGCTGCATTGTAACAGCAGATGAGCCCCCAACGTGGTTTATCGGATTCATTCGCCTCAGACCTGTGGAGAGTGTTGGAATGAAAGTACACGGCTGAGCCCGCTTCCAACAAGCAATACACTAATTCCATCCGTTCCCTGGCTGCCTCAACTCTTTCAGGATCAGCACCCGTCTGTTCACCGAAGAGACCGTGCTCGATCCGTCCCATCTTGTGGGAGCCCCGCAAAACCTGAAGACACCCATTCTCCCTCGTTGCCGGATCGATAGCGATATAGAGGCTGACCATATCAGGAAAAAGACATCCGTTTTGGTACCAATACCCGTAATCCTGGTGCCACTCCCAGGCACCTCCAACTTTCGGTTGCTTGGCACTGAGCTTCGAATGATAGTGGTACACCTCCCCGCCAAGCAACTGCTCCACAGCATTCACAACTCGTTCAGAACGGGCGATCATGCCGTAAATATCCTTACCAGGATGATTCCAGAGTGACAGGTTGGTTGTTCTACCTTCAGTATCGCGAACATCCATGGCGGCGTCCTGCATAGCCGCATCCGCCCGGGCAGCCTCGGCCAGAAGCGACGTTTCTTCGCTATCCAAAAGGCTCTCCACGATCAGAAACCCGTCCCGGTGAAACTGATTCAGTTGATTCTGATTAAGCGGTTTGTTCTCCAAGTTACTCATTCTCCGCTCCTTTCCGATAGTGAATCACGAAAACAGTGCCAAACCAAGGCCGCGATCTCCCCGAGTGGTATGGATTGAGCCGGCCGCAGGCTGAGCTGCGAAATTCATGCCGCCCCGCGGGGCGGGACTCGAAGGGAGGTTTCATGGCCCACCCAGGGCCTACACGCCCCGGGTGCTGCGCATATCGCCCCCAGGCGGGGCTTGGAAACCTCTACAGCCCGAATGCCTCGAGGCCTCTTTTCGCTTGACAAACAACACCTCATCTGCCGGTAGGATCCCACGGTCAAGCAACCCCGGAGATGAG
>JAUVSF010000095.1 GCA_030597245.1 Acidobacteriota bacterium | reverse complement strand
GTTGCCGCCGCGGCGTAGCGTTGGAATCCGTATGGCAAAGAGTCGAATTGACGATCTTCTGGTCGAACGTGGTCTAGCGGCCGATCGCCGGACTGCACTGGCTTTGCTCATGAGCGGAAGCGTATTGGCCGATGGGCAGAAGATTGATAAGGCCGGGGCTCTGGTTCCGAGCGACGCTGAGATCAGGCTCACCGATCGCCCACAGAAATATGTTTCCCGGGGTGGTCTTAAGCTAGAGGGGGCCTTGGAACACTTCTCACTGAAAGTCGAGGGAACCGTCTGCTTAGACCTGGGTGCATCGACGGGAGGTTTCACTGATTGTCTGCTTCAGCATGGGGCCGAACGTGTCTACTCGGTGGATGTTGGAAAGGGGCAGCTCGACTGGAAGCTTCAGCGAGACCCGAGGGTCGTTGTCAGGGATGGATGCAACGTCCGGTATCTTGCACCCGGGGATTTCGACGAGCCGATCGACCTGGTGACAGGAGATCTTGCCTTCATCTCGCTTCGGCTGGTTCTTCCGGCCCTCAGGCAACTCCGTGTCCCTCAACTGCTGCTCTTGGTAAAGCCTCAGTTCGAAGCCGAACGCGACGAGGTAGACCCAGGCGGGTTAATTCTGAGCGAGGAGAAGCGGCTTGAGATTGTAGCAAGGGTCTGCACGTCAGCTGAGGAACTTGGATTTACTTGCCTGGGAATGACCCCTTCCCCGATCACGGGACAAAAAGGAAATCGCGAGTACTTTCTTTTGCTTTCGGGTTGAATGTCGAGCAAGTGGGGCTGGAGAGACTACAGTCTAAGCTCGAAGCTCGAAATCCGAAGCTCGAAACAAGCTCGAAATCAGAAGGTCTAAGGTCTAAACGCCTTGAAGCGATTGTTTCCAAATGGTCCGCTTCATTATGCGATACTGATGCGCGAAGTATGTTTCGTATCAACTCCTTTGGTCGATGGCTTAGACAGAAGTTTGGGTCGCCGGTGTTCAAGATCTCTATCGATGGGGGATTTACCTGCCCAAATCGTGATGGGACAGTTGCGTGGGGAGGGTGTACCTACTGCAACAACGACAGTTTTCGTCCCGAAAGCGCTGGCCACGTCGAGACGATTGAAGTGCAGATCGCGGCTGGGATTGCCTATCTTTCAGAGCGCTTCAGGGCCGAGAGATTTCTTGTCTATTGGCAGAGCTTCACGAACACTTACGCTCCTGTAGACGAACTCCAGAAGCTCTATCTCCAAGCCTTGGACGCTGATCCTCGCATTGTGGGAATGACGGTTGGAACGCGGCCCGATTGCGTTGAAGAAGAAAAGTTGGAGATGTTGGAAGATCTGGCCCGGGACCACTACGTTTGTATGGAGTACGGACTTGAATCGATCTTTGACGACACCCTCTCAAAGGTCAACCGAGGGCACGATTCTGCCTGCTATCGTGACGCCGTTTCCCGCACCAGGCGTAGAGGTCTGGATATATGTTCACACGTGATCCTGGGGCTGCCGGGAGAGACAAGAGAGCAGCTGATGGCTTATGCACCGGTACTGAATGGATTAGGAGTACAGTTCGTCAAGTTGCATCATCTTCACCTTGTAAAAAGTTCTCGGATGGCCAAGGAATTCGAAGCTCATCCTTTTCCGCTATTCGAGTTTGAAGACTGGGTAACGTTTATCTGCAGCTTTCTCGAGCACTTAGATCCGGCAATTGTTGTGCAGAGGCTTTTTGGCTGGACTCCGGAGGAGCACTTGGTGGGGCCCCATTGGCGAAAGAACAAACCAGAGATCTATCGGGCCATCCTCCATGAACTGGAGCGGCGGGATTCTTGGCAGGGAAAGGCTTTCGGCTGTCCACCTCCCGGTTTCTGAGATCCCGGGGCTCTGTATGAAGAGTCGCTGAAATGCCATACGGAGCCGGGTCCTTTCAGGGGCCGGAGATGCCGGGGACAGCGCGAAGACCGATGAGTTTCTGATGCATGGCGTAGCGCCCGGAATGTTCGCGCCCGTCACCGGAACTGAATGAAGTCAGCCTTCAAAACTCGGTGCTGAGACTTGGATGCTTTCCATTGGATCAATATGGGACTTTGATAAGTTCCTTCGACGATGTGCCCTCTGCCTGAGCCATCCTGATCCAAAACTAAGAGGCTAACCGACCTTTTCATACGCAGCCGCCGCGATGCAGGAAATGCCATGAAGCGGTGGATCAAGTTCTCAAATACCGAACCGGAAAGACCGGCGGAGTCGATAAACTCGTTGATGAGCTGGACAAGGTCATACCTTGCATAGCCCTTTACCTTGGACGGGACCGAACGGAGGTCGAGCAAAGCATGTTTGCCCCTTTCCGCCATGAACCGGAGAGGGTTTCTCAGGACTTCAACCATGTCATGTTTCATGAGCATGGTTTCGTATTCGTTGACGGTCAAGCCCGCATGCCGCTCCTGAGCAGCCAGCGAAATGTCGATCCTACCTCTGTTGATGCCAAGCTCCTGTACTCTTGTGCGAAGGCTGTCGAACAGGCCAAGGGTCTTATCCTGTAGATTCACCGAATCAATCGCGTGTCTCGAAACCGGGACCGATACGCTGGTACGGTCAACCAGTTCCTCTCGGTTGTATCCGATCACTGTAGTCCTACGCTGCCGCTTCTTCTGTCCATTGATGCCGTCGAGGTCAATGAAGTACACAGGAACGTCCGGCGCATTCGGGTAAGTCGCGAGATTTACCAGCCCGGAACTGATGAACGTCAGATGAGCATCCGCATTCCGAGGTTCGTGGAGTTTCTGTTCAGCAGTCAACTCAGATCTCAGATCCAGCTGGTCATGGTGATAATCGGCGTTAGGCGGGAAGAGCCCTTGATAGTAGCCAACAAAGTCCTGCAGTGAATCGCAGTTGTAGCCAAGCTGGGCACACAACTTCTGATCAAGATATCCCGCAGTTGTATGGTAAGAGTAGTACGCGGCTTTCGGGTATCCGGAGAGAGCATCGCCATAACGTTCTGTGATCAGACTTGGAATGTCGATCAGATCCAGGCGAGCCCGGGGTGTAAAGTTGAGAGTTAACTCGGACACCGATGTCATCGAGTAAGGAGTTTAAGCCTCGTGGCCGTTGTTGTCAAAAACAACAATCTTGCGCTTTCCGTTGTTTTGTTGGATACGAAGGGGATAGGAGTTTGGGATGGACTGGGTCTCTAATCTGCTGCTTGCTTGTGCTCTCAAGAAGGAGGCGAGGGCCCTCAACGAAGTGATGAAGACGGACTATCCTGTCGTAGTGACGGGGCTTGGAACGGATCGGACGCTGCGAACCCTGGAGAGAACCTTCGACAAGCAGGAGCCGTCCCTGTTGCTTTTCACGGGAATGGCCGGTCAATTGTCTCCGGAAATCGAACTGGGAGAGTTTGTCTTTCCTGCGATTTGGCGCTTTGAAAGTGGAACCGAATTCAGGGTTGCGGAATCGCTTATAGATCCATTATCTGAGAGAGGCTGGAAAATTGAGGGGGCTGGTGTCACCGTGAGGAAACCGGTGGTAAGGGGCGTGCAGCGCCGCCGGCTTCACCGCGAAACGGGAGCTGTGATTTGCGATATGGAAAGCGCTGCTGCAATGATGATCGCTGACGCTTATGGGATCCCCTGCTTGGCGCCAAAAGTTGTTTCAGACACTGCGGAGTCGGGAGTGCTTGCTTTCTATCGCTACTTCGGAAGGAATATCGAGACGCTAGGTACTCGACTTCAAGAACTGATTAGCTGTCTGGAGGAAATCTCAATTCCGGCCTAGATCCATTTGATCCGTACGCCGCCAATTCCGGCGCTGACACTGAATTTCACAACCTTTTCGACCTGATCAATGTTATCGCTGAAATAGGTGTCACCCTGCTTATCAAATCCCGGCATGCTGAATTCGGAAAAGAAGCCCTTTGAAACCCGGAGCTCGACTCCGATGTCCCTCGGGATGAGGATTTCTATACCACCTACACCAACTTCAATATCCACCTCTCCCAGCTCTGTCCAGGCTCCTGAGAAGTCGAGCTTGGAAGCGCCAACCCCGCCCTGGAACTCAAATTCCTTGAAGGAGAGGTTGCCGAGCCCAATCAGTTCCACGGCTCAGACACCGCTCGAAATCTCAACTCGATCACATTCACTTCGGTTGGGTTGAGTGACAGACAGACTCGTTTCACCCACTCCACATTCGAGACTTAAAGATCGAACCCGCATTCCACTCAGGTCGATATTAGTCTCGCCGATACCAGTACTGGCTTCCAACTGCAAAGGTGTTTCAGGATTCAAGCGAAGACTCAGAATGTTCTCTCCTATTTTCCGGAAGGATTGTCCCTCGCCTTCCAGTCCGATCTTCAGGCGTGCTTTTCCGTCCTCACGCTGGAACTCGACTTGGGGGCGGAAGGCTAGCTCGTTGAAGTGGATGTCGACTTCATAGGCGTTCTCAGTTGATCCTGGCTGGATTACCATCTGTCCAACCGCGAGTTCTACGTTGGCTTGAAGGAGTTCTTCCTCTCCAGCCGGTTCGGACTGGTTAAAATCAACATAGTTGGTCTCGCCTGCCCAGTCGTCAAATGACACGGCGCAAGAGGCGGAGACTGCAATGATAGCGATGAGAGAAACTTGCTTAATCATGGTCAATCCTGCTTCTTTATGCGAATACGTTTATTCGTCGTCTGAAGTTCAATCTGAGGGCCCCCTTCCCCAACTGTGGTTCGAAGAAAGGCCACATTGCCCTCCGACTCCTCAGGTTCGGGCCCGAAGTCCGAAAGTATCTCCCCTGCTACCGCCTGAGCGGAGAGCTTGAAATTTGACCGATCAGGGATCAGGAGTGTGATTTCTCCGTTACTGTTCTTGACTGTGATCGGAGCCGCCGGTTGTTCGCCGATCTTAAGTGTAATCTCTCCGAATTCGTTCTGAACCGAAAGCGCGCCACTGAAGTTAGTAACTGAGACGTTTCGCAGAGACGTCTCAATACTCGTATCTCCGCTGATCTTATTAAGAGAGATTTCTGAGCCTCTCCCCTGTATCTTAATCCCCGATTCGAGCCCCGTCGCAGTAACTTCGCAGTGAGCGGCCTTCAGATTAACAGGGCCTTCGATACGAGAGAGAGACACGCGTGCGTAAGCGCTTTCCAGCTCCAGGGAACCTTGGAGGTCGCGAATGGAGACCCGTTTGTGTGAACTCTTGATGAACACCTTCCCGCTGACCTTGGAGGCCGAGACTCGGCAGCCGGTGCTATCAACATGGAGAAGTCCCGCAACATCCTCAACCTGTACGCGCCCGTAGCTGTTTCGCAGCATGACCTGGCCCTGAATGTCTTCGACGTTCAGGCGGTCGTGCTCAGTCTCGAGGTCCAAGTCCCCTTCTACACTGGAGACATCGATGGACCCGCGATGGTTCGTGACAGAGACCTTGCCCTTGATGTTCTTAGCCTCGACACTCTTGTATCTGTTGGTGATACTAAGATCCCCCTCGACTGAGTTAACTTCCACTTTGCCGTAAGAGTTCTGGATGGTGCAGGCGGCAACCCTGTCTGTCATCAAGACGCGCCCAAACTTGTTCTTCACCGAGACGGGAAGCTGCTCCGGGACTGTCAATGTCAAATGCGTGGACAGCTTCCTCCCGCGTTCACCCAAGTCGCTGCGGTTTGTCGTGACTCGGAGTGTGCCTTCCTCAGAGCTCAACGTAATGAGGACCTGCTCGGAGAGATCACGTGCCTCTTCTCGAGTGTCTCCTAGAATCTCTTTGACAAGCCGAATCTCCACCTTCTCGGCTTCGCCTGATTTCACCTGGACATCGCCGTACAGGTTCTCAACTTCGACAGTAGTGAGACCCTCTGAAGGAAGTTCGTCTTCCACTTCAAACCGAAATCTTTCACCAGCTGTTTCCAGGCCTTCGGGCCAGGGCAGGTCCCAACGAAAGTCCTCGAGCAAAGGGAAATGGGCTCGCGAGAGTTGGTTACTGGCCAGGCCGAAGGCGACGACGAACACTACGCCGAAGATGTCACCCGTTCGGATTTGCATTCGACTGCTTAATCGATAGTAGTCGGCGATCTTTCCAAATCCAAAGATAATGAGAACGACGGGCCAGTAAAAGCCAATAAACTTCAGTGCATCGACCAGGTTAAAGATATCCAACAGGATGACGACTCCAAGAGAGAGCCAGAAAATGCCGGCCAGTAGACCAGCTCGTCCCGGGTTGTGCAGAAGCTCCTCTTCACTCCACGTGTAGTGCCGGATCAACTTCCGTGCGCCGATGAACGCAAACAGCGCGGGAAGGAGGACCTTGAGGAAGACAACCCAACTAATGTCAAACTGAGTGAAGTTGACAAGCAGGAAGAGTGCTCCGACGAGGATCAGCAACAGTCCTGCGAGGAGAGTCGAAGTGCTTCTTACGGACATGTTCAACTATCTCCCCGGTTTGGCTCCTCATGAGGCGGCACTTCGGATGCACGCCCCCCTTGATCCTGACCAGGGGAGGCCACTGCTCCCCCGGGTTCTACAGGTCGCGAACCTGGCTGGGGAGGATAGTAGTAGCCTTGTCCAGGCGGCACCTGATGGTCGGTTGTCTGTGACTTCCGGGCCTGATCTTTCTGAAAGAAGGTGAAGATTAAGTACAGTCCCAGGGCTACGAGAACGAGTGGCCATAACTTAACCGCGGTTCTCAACTGAATGGCACCGAGGTTATCCAGGAGGAAGAGAACGCCCATGAGGATCAAGAGACCCCCCCAGAGAGGCAGGTTGATCTCTTCCTGCCGGGGTGGAGCAGTCTCAGAGCCTCCTCGCTTCAGGATCGCGTCGGCCGTTCGATATGCGTCGATAATGGTGAAGACGTAAAAGGAAATGGCTGCGAGCACGAAGACGCCGACGGTTTCCCCGATGATGGCGAGGCCTGCAAATATACTGAAGTGGACGACAGCCTTTGTGTACTCCCGGTTATAGACAGCTCCTATACCCGGTACCAGTGCACACAGCGCTGCCCGCGTTGGGATGTGCCCAGCCGAGGCGGGAGGCGGTGGGGGTTGGGGAGGAGTCTGTTGTTGAGTCTGATTATTTGTCATTGGTGTTTTCCTCTTGATTCGATTGTTCCTCGCTTTTCCCTGGGGTCGGCTCCTCTTCTTGATCCTCGATGGACTCACTGTAGCTTCGGAAAAGAATTGTCACCATGTGATAGTCAATTCGCCCTAAAAGGTCTTCCTTGAGAAAAGCGATTTCCTCGCTCACCTTTCTTTTCAGGTCATTGAACTCGCGCCACTTCCTATAGATCTCATCAGTTACCTGGTCGGCTTTGGCAACCAAAGACGAGGAGTAGCTGGAAACCGAAAATCCAGGCCCCATCATGTTGACTGCAAATGAGATGAACACAAACATCATTATCGTTGCGAAGGCGTATCGTTGTGACAGGAACGGTCGAAAGGTCGGCAACACCAGGTCGTTCCAGAAGGAATAAGCTTCAGGTTTGCCGGACGTTTTCTCCAGAATTCGATCGATCAATTCTTCCGAGACTTGTACTTCGGGAAAATTCCGAAGATCTTCCCGAAGCTTCTGCACTTCAGTCAGCAGGGTCGAGCAGCCGGAGCATCCTTGGAGGTGCTGCTCCACGGCGGATCGGACTCGAACATCTATCTTACCGTCCGCAAAATCCGAAAGTAATGTTTCAAACCTTGAGCAATTCATCAATTCGCTCGCCCTCTTGCCTGCTGGCGCAAGGTCTTTGCCAACTCGATTCTTCCCCGATTGATTCTTGACTTGACTGTACCTTCCGGGATTTTCAGCATTTCCGCAATCTCCTGGTAGGCACAACCCTGGATGTCCCGAAGTATGATGGCCTCCTCCAGTTCCGGAGACAGTCTCGAAAGCCCGGAGTAGAGGAACTCAGCTTTCTCTTGAAGGTAAACGTTTTCAAACTGGTTTCGAGCCTGTGTCTCTTTACCGAACTCGAGAACTTCCAACTCCTCACTACCCGCGACGTGTTTCTCCTTCTTGTGTGCGCGGTAGTAATCAATGATCAGATTTCGGCCTACCCTGAGTACCCAGTTCTGGAGAGAACCTGTCTCCGGCTGAAACTTGGAGAGATTCTCGTAGACTCGAAGGAAGATATCCTGAGTCAATTCCTCCGCAACTGAGTAGTTGCCTGTGTAATGGTAAGCCATGTTTATGAGCCTTCCGCTATACGTCCTCACTAACCCTTCCCAAGCCCGGGCATCTCCAGTTACGCAACGTTTGACAAGCTTTGCGTCTGAGCCTTGCAAGAATGATTCCTTAGTTGTTTCCCGGACCCATCAGCTACTATCAACGGAATCCAGAGAAAAAAAGTTCGCGATATCGATATCGAACAATGGCGACAACTGAATCGTAAGAGTTAGCCCCCGCCCCTATTTTATGGTAAGTAAAACTAGAATAATAAGGTTAATGGTGGGATTGTCTTGTATCGCCCGCCGGGGAACCTGAATTCGCTTGCTTGTATTGATGCTTTATGCGCTGCCCATTCTGCGAACAGAGTAACGATCGAGTCGTTGACTCCCGTGAAATCCGTGACGGGAGAGCAACGCGCAGGCGAAGAGTGTGCCTCGATTGCCACCGCCGGTTTACGACTTACGAGCAGATTGAGGATATCCCGTATATGGTGGTCAAGAAGAATGGAGAGCGAGAGCGTTTCTTGCGTTCGAAGGTTTCGAGAGGGATCATGAGGGCCTGTGAGAAACGGCCGGTTTCGCCTCAGCAGTTGGATGACTTGGTAGACGCTGTGGAGAAGCGAGTCTTGGACTCGCCTGCCCGAGAGATATCCTCGATCGAGATTGGGGAATTTCTAATGAGCCGTTTGCGACAGCTTGACAAGGTGGCGTATGTCCGCTTTGCATCTGTCTATCTCGATTTCAAGAATGTCCGTGAGTTTATGGACGAAATCAGCCATCTTGTGAAAACGAGTTGAAATCGAACCTGAGGTCAGAATTCGACCTGATAAGAAAGATCAGGGCATCCGCCCAGAGGATTCCTCCTTCGCTGCTTTGCCGCATAGGGGACGATTGCGCCGTCTTTGATCCTTCCTTCGCAGAATCGGTTGTAATGAGTGCGGATTTGCTCATCGAGGAAGTCCATTTTCGACGCAACTGGATCAATCCGTATTTCCTTGGGCGCAAGTCTCTCCTTGTTAACTTGAGTGATCTTGCCGCTATGGGAGCGCGCCCGTATGCCTGTTTACTGAGTCTTGGGCTTCCCGCTTCATTGGTGGGAGAGTATTTTGAGAAGTTCATTATAGGGTTTCTCGAGGAATGCGACCGCTTTGAGATTCCGCTGATCGGTGGCGATCTTTCTCGGAGCGAGAAAATTGTAGTCAGCGTCACTGTGGTCGGCTATGTAGCTTCAGGAGTCCCTCTATACCGCTCGGGAGCCAGGGAAGGTGATTCAATCATATTGGTTGGAGACGTAGGAGTATCGGAACTTGGCCTCCGCCTGATTCGACAAAGGTCATCAACACATTTGAAGGAAATAACCGATCTCCCGTCGCTTGAAAGCTGGGCAGGCGGTCCGGATTGTTATCGATGGGTACTTGCTCATTTTCTTCCGGAGATCCACCTGGAGGTAGCAATGTGGCTGCAAGAGCATAAACTTGCAAATTCCATGATCGACGTTAGCGACGGTTTGGGTTGCGACTTGCTGCACATATTGGAGGAGAGCGCATGCTCTGCAGAGATTGGTCTTGAAGATATCCCTCTGCCTCCAGGGGTGGATCAGATCACGACCGCTTCCAGGGAATTGATACTCGATGGGGGAGAAGACTACGCTCTTCTATTCACCTGTTCCCAGGCACACCTGGAGCGCCTGAAGCAGAGCTATCCCCCGTCTTATCCCCCTCTTAGAGTGATTGGGAGAATCGTCAGAGGCGAGGCCGAATTGCGCCTGGTGTCAGACTCGGGAAGCGAAGTGTACCACCGGAAAGGATTTGATCACTTCTCGTGAAGCTCTTGCGCGAACTGGTTGTCCGGCTATCCGAAGTCCCTGATACTCCTGAACGTACTGCTTTGGCTTTTGCGGTGGGCGTCTTTCTCGGTTTTTCGCCTCTGCTGGGGCTGCACACTGTCCTCGGAGTGCTCTGTATTCTTCTGTTTCGAACTAACAAGGTCGCAACAATGCTGGGAGTGTGGTTGAATGTCCCCTGGATCGTTGTCCCGTACTATGGCTTGGCGACCTGGGTGGGAGTTAAGGTCCTCGGAATGCCTGAAGGAGTGAGCTTTCCTGCCATCGGGCTAATGGATCTGTTCGGGATAGAGTTTTGGGTTTGGCTGGTCGGCCAATGGAGATTGCTGATTCCCGCTTTCGTTGGTTCCTTGATCCTGTGTACCCTTCTTGCCTGCCTTGCGTATCCTGTCGCTTTGATACTGGTTCGAAACTACCGGAAGAGATTCGAAGTGTAGTCCGGATAATGTAGACCACCAAGCCACCAAGGACACCAAGGAAACACGGTCAGGGGGATCGTGGTGATCCTGGTGTGAGAAGTCCCGCGAACACTTTGTGCGTCCTGATGGCGACGGGTCAAATGAGGAAACCCTACAACACACTCGGGGCCAGGTGGGAGCGCTCCAAAGGTTGGGAACGCCTGGCTCAACTCCCGTATCTGGTGAGCGTATTATCTGGAAACAAGCACAGTTAACGGACTTATCTGGAAACCAGATAATCGGTAGTTGGCACATGGAGGATTGTTGCATGTGGGACTTCAATTTCATATCGAGTCAAGATCGGCAGATTGATAGCCTTCTGGACTATGACATTGTGCTTGATGCTGATACTTCAGCGATTCGGCGTCAATGGAAGGAAGTATTCGAGATTCAGAATCACTTTCGTGCTTGGATGCTAAGAGGGAGCCGTCTCAAAGTGAATGAAGCGACGTACGTGATATTGTTTGATTGGACAGTGGATGAGAAGGACGGCGCAATTCAGAAACCGCATAATATTGATGAAGCATTCCTGGGTATTTTCAGGACTATTGCGACTTCCTATTCGCACTGCCAGAGGTTTCTTTTCGTTGCCCCTGACTATCGAAGTGTTCTTCCTGAATATGGTCATTTTGCCAGAGACGTAATCTTGCGCAGAATCAATGATCCTTACCGGCAAGAGAAGGCGAGTGAGCACAAAAAGGCAATAACGATCTATGGTTTCCCAGAAACATGGCCCATCCACGAACTGTTCTGATGAATCAAAGAATGCCTAACATTACACTCCAACGGACCCTGACTACCGGCACTTTGCTTGCAAGAGCATCCAAATCCCCGGTTTCCACCTCCAGTGGAACCGTCAGGGCCGTTGAGTTTGGACGTTGGGCAGGCCATCTGTTCCAGGGTCTCCAGGAGAGCCGGGGCATGCTGGGACACATAGTGCTCGGAGAGTCCGATGGGGTAAGATGAGACCATGAGAGTCCGGATCTACGTCGACGCGTCCGTGATCGGAGGCTGCGAGGACGACGAGTTCGCCGAGGATTCCGTCCGGCTGATGGAGTGCTTTGTCAGAGGCAATTCTATCTTGGTTCTGTCCACCCTCACGATTCAGGAGCTGGCCGCCGCACCGGCCGAGATTCGGAAGCGTCTTGGTTCGGTGTCTGAGGCGCACATCGAGGCTATCCAGCTAGATGCTGAAGCGAGCGAACTTGCCGAAGCCTACATTGCCGCGGGGATACTCCCGAACAGAATGCGAGCCGACGCACAGCACATCGCCATCGCGACGGTGGCGCGTTGATGTGCTCGTGAGCTGGAACTTCAAGCATATCGTCAACTTGCAGCGGATCCGGGGTTACAACTCTGTGAATCTGCGCATGGGCTATCCGATGCTCAAGATTCGGACACCACGGGAGGTGTTATCTGATGAGTAGAACCAAGAAGAGATTCGACGCGGTCGGCATGATGCGGTTGATTCGAGACAAGATCTCTGCAGAGATCGAAGGCATGACGCTCGAGGAAGAACTGAAGTGGCTCGCATCGCAGGAACTGCAGGATCCTTTCCTGAAGCGTCTCCGGGATCGAGCTGCCCAACAAGCCGATGCAGCGGACCGGACTGCGGCTGGCCGCGGATCGGCAGGGCGTTAGGCTCGAAATCACGGGCACATCTCTGAAGCGACAATGACCCGGAAGAAGAAAGTCGTCGTACCACATCGATCAGGTAAACCGTCCGCTTGCGTAGCATGCGGTAGACCGTTACACCGGAAGAGTGAGCACTACTGCAGCAGCACAAGATCCTCGATTGTTGCAGATCGAAGATGAGGACTTCCTCATGAAAATCGCTTCATACTTGATCCTGTCATCCCTCATGGTCCTCTTCGGCTATCTGGTCTTCCGAGTTACAGTCCGAAGGGAATATAAAAGAAGAGATAGGCTTTCTGCATTCTCAACATCACTCGAGTGTCTTGTCTTTGCTCTTCATGCGAATCTCTCCTATACCTTCCTTCCCGCAAGATGGCC
>JAUVSF010000680.1 GCA_030597245.1 Acidobacteriota bacterium | reverse complement strand
GCGTCTGGCCGAGTGCAGGGGGACCGGTTCGTCCCGTTTTCGTGTGCAAATGGCCGCCGCCACAGGCCGGGCGTCGCTCGTGTTTCCGAGGGTTCACTTGGGATGACAACGGGACATTGTGGCGGAAGGGCGTGCCCTCTGTGAGTAGGCCGGTGGTGTCAAGCAGGTGTGCTTCCTGGCGGTGCCTCCCTTCCTTCCTTTCGCGGCTGGTGTCTGATCCGATTCGATGACCTGCCCGTCTCGCTTCTATCCGCACTCCGATGGTCGAGCGGTATGTCGACCGGTGCGTTTTGGGTTTCGACAAGGGTGGGCGCTCCCATCTGGCACCAGTTCGACGCCCTCTTCACGACCATCATGTGTTTCCCCGGTTCTCACGATTTGCCTCTGGCCCCACTTGCTCATCTGGTTCAGTACGGGGCGAATCGTTCGACCATAGTCAGTCAGTGAGTACTCGACTTTAGGTGGCACCTCCGGGTAAATCTCGCGCCGGACGAGTCCATCAGCCTCCAACTCGCGCAGTTGCTGTACCAACATTTTCTCTGTCACTTCCGGCATCAGCCGACGCAATCCTCCAAAACGTTTGGTCCCCGAAAAGAGATGCCACAGAATAAGTGGTTTCCACTTTCCTGCGATGACTCGGATAGTAGCCATAACGTTGCAGATCTCCGATGGTCGATGTTTCGACATGGTTGTCACTTTCCTTTTGGTAAGTACATACCTAAATAGTGGGTACTTGCGCGTCCCATGGGTACAGCTTATTATATCAGAAGATCCATCCCCAAGGAGGAAACGACGATGAACATGACAGGCTCCCTTTCCCCGGATAATACAGCGCTGCTTCTCATCGACCACCAGACCGGACTGATGAACGGTGTGGCCGACCAGAGTCAGACTGATCTACGCAACAACGTGCTGGCCCTGGCCAAGCTCGGGAAAATGTTCAAACTTCCCACCGTGCTCACGACGAGTTTCGTTGACGGTCCGAATGGGCCGCCAATGCAGGAGCTTACCGAGCTTTTCCCCGCGGCTCCCATCATTCACCGCCCCGGCGAGATCAACGCCTGGGATAATCCGGAGTTCGTAGATGCGGTGAAGAACACGGGACGCCAGAAACTACTCATGGCAGGCATCTCCCCCGACGTTTGTCTTGCATTCGCGGCTCTTTCTGCGAAGCAGGACGGTTTCGAGGTCTACGCTGTGCTCGACGCCTCGGGAACGTGGAACAAAGACGTCGCCGAAGCCGCCAAAATGAGGATGGTTCAGGCGGGAATCATTCCAATCAACTGGATGGCGGTGTCAGCCGAGCTGCAGAACGATTGGCGAAACGAGACAGGGCAGGGTTTGGCGGAAATCTACCGGGAGCACCTGCCGTTTTACGGGAATGTCATGTGCAGCTTTGCCGCTGCCTCGGAGAAGGGGTAGCGCCCGAACATTTTCCTCGGGAAACTCGCGGAGAGGCAATGATAATGAACACTACCGAGAACCGAAATCCCGTCATCGAGATGGTCTGCTTTACCGACCCGTACTGCACATGGTGCTGGGGGTCGGAGCCGATCCTGGGGAAGATCGAGGAGGTCTACGAACGGCAAGTAAAGATCAGCTACAAGATGGGTGGCCTGGTGGAGGACATCACCGTTTTCTCGGACCCCGCCAACAATATTGGCGGCGTTGATTGGTATCGCCAGGTGGCCGACCACTGGGTTGAGGCCTCCAACCACCACGGAATGCCGGTAGATGAACAGGTGTATTACGACATCAAGGACGATTTCCGATCCACCTATCCCGCGAGCATCGCATTTAAGGCGGCCGGTTTGCAGGGTGAGGAGCAGGGGAAGCGCTACTTGCGAGGCCTGCGGGTCGCAGCAGCAGCGGAAAGAAAGGCTATCCACCGGCTGGACGTCCAACTGGAGCTAGCGAGTGAGACCGGGCTGGAGCTCAGCCGGTTTCGCTGCGACATCGAATCCGGAGCTGCGGAGAGAGCGTTTCAGGAAGATCTGGCGGAATGCCGAGCGAAGGGAGTGAGGGGATTCCCCAGCTATCTGATTCGCGGTGAAAACGAACACGAAGCGCTTCTGAGAGGGTACATTTCCTTTGAGACACTCGAAACCTGGTTCGAAGAGTTTGCTGGCGGAAAATTGATCCGAAACGAATTAACTTTCGGGCTGACGCAGGTGCACGACTTCATAGCCAGGACGGGAAAGGTAGCTGCCAAAGAACTGTCGGTGGTCTTCGATGCGAAGCTGCCGGAGGTCGGGCGATTCCTCGAAAATCTTGCGGAAAAAGGTATCCTGCACGAGCAAAAAGTCGGAAATGGGTACTTGTACTCCACTCCCAAGTCGGGGTCAGCGTGTGATCCGGCTACCGGATCCTGCTGATCACGGCTACCTCGCCGCCGGTGACCGGCAGGGTTCCCTCACCCCTTACCAAACTCCTCTAAAGGTGCCGGAGAATGGAAGGAACCGGTGCCGGGCACCTTTACCTTTACTGGAGGTAGCCGCTCAGAAGCTCATTGAGTAGCGCCGAGTTATTCTTGGTGAAAAGCTCGCTGTGAGCTTTAATCTGCTCCTTGATCCTGTTCTTTTCATTATCGGTCTGGGCTTTCTTGAGGTCGCGGACCAGATCTTCGATCTTCGACAGCTGGCTCGCATCGTTC
>JAUVSF010000385.1 GCA_030597245.1 Acidobacteriota bacterium | reverse complement strand
CGATCTCATCCAGGTATACGATCCCTCTTTCTGCCAACGGGATGTCGTTGCCTGCTTGAGAAACCAACTCCCTGATGAGGTCCTCGACGTCGCCTCCGACATAACCGGTCTCACTGTATTTCGTGGCGTCTGCTTTCACGAAGGGAACACCAATAAGCCTCGCGACGTTCTGTATCAGATAGGTCTTACCAACCCCGGTTGGCCCGATCAGCAGGATGTTCTGCTTCTTGTAATCTTTCCAGTCCTCGGTGTCTTCTGTCCTTTGAACGTGGTGGTAATGGTCACAGATTGCCGTGGCCAGAACCTTTTTGGCATCGTTTTGCTGTATAACGAACCGGTCGAGGTATTTCTTGATATCACTCGGTTTGTAGTCAAACTTAAGAGCTTTGTCCCGTTGCTCCTGAACCTCAGCCTGATCCGATTCCTGCTGCTGTGCCTGTGGAAAAACCTCCACCTGTATTCCTGACCCCAGCTTGTTTTGTAGAATCTTGCGGATATCGTCCGGGTCAATCTGTTTATCTGAACTCATGTGTCCTCTTTTCAAGATGTCCGTCAGTTGGTGACCGCACTAAATCCCTATAAGATCTGTTTGGTTGGAATGCAATTCTTCGCGGAGTCGAGTTTCCGTACTGGTGAATTCTGAACCGCCTTGAGGGGAGTCCTTCTTCTAGACTTTAGGGTAGAAATCCCGGACCCACCTGTGTTTGCGCAAACTCTCGATCATGGCACCGGAAAGACGAGGTTGCTCAGAGGCCGATGAATTGGCTAACACATGTCCGACCGATCTCATCCCAGGAATCACAGTATTCACAGCCTCTGGATGCAGGCAGAATCGCAGTGCCAGCTCGGGAAGAGAATTCGCTTCCTCACCGAGGAGCGACTCAATGACCTTTACCCGCTGGTGCACTTGCTTTTTTCGATCACCTTTGAAATAGGCGTGCCTCCAGTCTCCCTTTGGGAAAACCGTCTGTGGGGTTATCTTACCAGTGAGTGAGCCTTCATCGAATGGAACCCGAACGATCACGCCCACATTCTCCTCGAGGCACGCTGAAAAGAGCTGGTCTTCAGGCGACTGGTCGAAGATGTTGTAGATTACCTGTACCGTGTCGATTTTCCCGGATCTGACCAGTTCGAGAGCTGAGTCGGGTTGGTGGTCATTGATCGAGACGCCGAAGTAAGCCATCTTCCCTTGCTGTCGCAGCTCCGTTAACGTCTCGAGCCACTCATCTCGATTGAGCCATTCAGGATTCCAAACGTGGAGCTGTAACAAGTCAATGCGCTCGAGGCCAAGATTCCTCAGCGAGTCTTCTACACAATCGACGATATAGCCAGAAGGGAAGACTTCGTCCAAAGAACCTCGGGCCGGCCAGATTCTGTTCTTTGGAGATACCTTTGTGGTTACATAGATCCTTTCGGGCCGCGCCCGCACAACTTCACCTACCAACTTCTCGCTGTGCCCGTTCCCATAGACCAGTGCCGTGTCCAGAAAGTTGACGCCTTCATCAATTGCTGTATTCAAGGCTCGGAGCGATTCGTCGTCTTTCGCCCCCTTCCACATCACAGCCCCAATACCCCATGTGCCAAACCCAATCTCTGAAACCTTCAGTCCAGTACGTCCAAGTGTTCGATACTTCATTCGGGAGGAATATAGCAGAAGTGAGCCCTTCTCGTTTGACAGACGACTTGGGCGAAGGCAGAATTCGGGAGAATGGCCAGGGTGCAATCTCTCGGTACGAGTTCAGATGACAGAGGGTAACCCTGGCGAAAGGGAGGAAAAGAATGGCGAGATCGAACTCTTTTGACGTACAGTCCAAGACGGATTTGGATGAAGTGAGAAATGCGCTTAATCAGACGATGAAGGAGGTTAAACAGCGCTTTGACTTCAAAGGAAGCTGCAGCAATGTCGAGTTGGAGGAGACCACACTCGTTCTGCGCTCAGACGACGATTACAGGTTGAAGAGCCTAAACGACATTCTTCAGCAGAAGTTGATCAAGAGAGGGGTTTCACTGAAGGCCCTTACTTATGGAAAAATCGAGCCGGCCAGCGGAGGGACCGTCCGTCAGCGCGTGAGCATTCAGCAGGGCATCCCGAGCGAAAAGGCGCGCGAGATCGTCAAGGTGATTAAGAATGCAAAGTTGAAGGTACAGGTTGCGATTCAAGGTGATCTGGTGAGGGTTTCCGGTAAGGACCGGGATTTGCTTCAAGAGGTGATTCAGTTGCTCCGTGAAAATGACTTCGGAATCGATATGCAGTTCGCCAACTACCGCAGTACTTAGGACTTTTGATGATGGAAGAGAAGAGACGACGACTCCTTGAGGTTTTACGCAAGAGATCTTTGAAGATTGGGCATTTCAAGCTGGTTTCGGGGATGACCAGTAACTACTACTTTGACAGCAAATTCACCACTCTTGACCCCGAGGGGGCCTACTTGACGGCATGGCTCATTCTGGAGGAAATCAGGCGGCAAGGGGTCGAGGCGGAAGCTATTGGAGGATTGACCCTGGGAGCCGATCCGATCGTTGCAGCCGTAGCTGCTGTGAGCCACGCAGAAGCAGGCTTTACGCCCCTTGCGGGTTTCATTGTTCGGAAAGAGGGGAAGAAACACGGAACCCAGCGATTCATCGAGGGATTTGACGGAGAAAGAGGGACACCGGTAATCATCATCGACGATGTCTGCACGACTGGAGGATCCACCCTCAAAGCGGTAACCCGGGCAGAGGAAGCCGGGTATCACGTAGCTCTCGTGCTGTGCCTCGTGGACAGAGAGCAGGGAGGGGCAGAGGCCCTCAAAGATTACCCGTTTCATCCGATATTCACTGCGAGGCAGCTATTGGATGATCCCGCGATCCAGGACCAATTGAGTAGTCTTAGTAACGATTGACCCCGAATGCTAAGGTCGAATCGAAGCTCGAAATCCGAACGCGCGTGAATCGTGAATTTACCACCAGGACACCAAGAGCACCAAGAGACACCAAGATTAATGGGTTTGTCTTAGTGTCCCTGGTGCCTTAGTGGCTAATCAAGCTGCTGGTTGAACTAGCCCAGCTTCGTGACGTCGATATCGGTTTCCCAGTGCTGGTCGGAGGCCAGAAGTTCGCCCCAGGTCATCTCACGGCCTTCGTATGCAGCCTGTCTACCCAGAATCGCGCTCAGCGTGCTTTCCGCTCCCTGCTTCAGTTGGTTGTGATAATTGCCGTCTTTGATGCTCTTGACGAAAGCCTGGGCTTTCAAGGGGGTTGCGTCCCCGAGAGGATCAATCTCCGGTTTCTTACCGGCGGCCATACTGTCGGCACCAGCCACCCAGGGATTCTTACCTTGAATGTTCAAGTCTCCGCTGTAGAAGGCTTCGGAAAAACCGTCGGGTCCGAAGAATCTCCAGCCTACGGTACCCCAGGACGGCAAGAACTGGGTCGCCATGAAACTGGCCCGGACATCATTTGGGTAGTAATACGTGACTATCCAATGGTCTGAAACATCCCCGATATCCGTTCTGACCTTGCGAGCTGCCGTAGCTTCTGCTCTAAGAGGATGTGCTCTAAGCACCCAGTTGTAGGCGTCGATGACATGGATGTTCTGTTCTACCATGATGTCGCCACCGAGGATTCGAGAGAAAACCCAATTGCGCATCTTCGCTTCAGCCGGCGACATTCCGGAGACAGATTGTCGAGGCAGATCTCCAGCGAAGTAGAATCCATGAACGCAGGCGATATCCCCGATAGCACCGTCCCACAATCTGCGAGTCAGTTCGGAGAAATGGCTTCCGTAGCGGATCTGAAAGCCCACCTCGGCGCTTACCTTGCCTTCAGCTTTGAGAGCCAGCGATGCAACTTGCATGCATCCACGGACATCGGTTGAGACTGGTTTTTCCAGATAGACATGCTTGCCCGCATCCAGAACCGCCTTCAAATGCAGGGGATGGAAGTAGGGAGGCGATGCGACAAGGACGAAGTCTACGTCACTTTCCACGATATCCAGATATGCAGAGGGGCCCTGAAACGTTTTGGAAACCTTGCTCCGACCCTTCTTCTGCTGGAGTTCGTTGAAGCGTTTCTGAGTCGATTCGAGGCGATTAGCGAAAAGATCGGCGAGTACTGTTACTTGTGCGTCAGTATGGTTCACGAAATCGCCTGCTACACTGTTTCCTCTCCCGCCACAACCGAGCAATCCGATGTTGATTGTCGAGTTTGCTCTTGCCGAGAATGCCGTTCCCGGCTTTGTAATCAGAATGGTTCCCGTGGCAGCAACAGATGATTTCACAAACTCACGGCGACCGATTGGTCCGACAGACTTTGCCATAATACTTCCTCCGGCTTACTTGTTGATTGGAACCCAGTACGCGCTGCTTGGAAATGGGCTCCCAGACAACGATCTAAGAGATACGCGCTAGGCGATAATAGCAGTTCCAGAGAATGCAGTCTTCTCGGCGTCCTCATCGCCACCGCTTCACCGGCTGTCGGCATCTTGCAGTTCTCTGAACAGTTCGAATTGACTTCCGAGATAGAACACCCGTAACCAGACCCTGCTGAGGATGTAGACTTGACCAAGAGCCAGTGCGAGGATGACTCCAGGCCAGCTCTGCTGTGATGCTCCTGGAGCGACAATCGAGTACAGGAGGAGTAAGAGTAGCCCGAGAAGCGTTAACATGAGATAGAGGCCGAATACCTTCCTGGGTTGCGCGAGACACAATCTCAGAGAACGCAACATGGCGAGAAGAATACTGTACCGGCTCTCAACAACCGTTGATATCTTTGTGTAGTCCGAGATCATGCTCAATGCCGCAAGTGCGAGTGCAACCAGGAGGTACTTCCCGAGGATGCATGCGAAGACAATCCGTTCATCAATTTCTTCCCTCAGAATATAGTCGAGCAGATCTTCGACACCCGGTTTCAGAATGCCAAAAAGAAGAGCGTAGCCAACAGCCACCAAGGCTGTGATTCGGAAGAATCGCCCGAAGAAAACTCCCGAGTCCGAGACGAAGCAAGAAAAGGAGGGGGGGCCGTTTCTATTGAAAGCCTGTAGCAGACCTCCAGATGTGAATGTCCAGAACAGCGCATAAAGGCAGGCCAATGCCACTATCGGTAGGTAAGTAAAGAAGAGTCGGCCACTGAGTTGGCTGT
>JAUVSF010000082.1 GCA_030597245.1 Acidobacteriota bacterium | reverse complement strand
TGATCGTCCGAATTAACACGAAAGTTGAAGCCGTGGCGGAGCGAGCTATTGAAATGCATCTTCCCAACCGCTCCAGTTTGAAAGCCAAGGCTCTGGAGGTGATCAGCGATTGTCACCTCCTTTTCTGAGAGCGGAGTCCGCAGTAACGTGACACCCGCAGCATGCGGGAGTTTGCCTGTGATGATCGACTGCCTCGAAGGTGTGCAGACGGGAGAGTTCGCGTAGGCCCGGTTGAATCGAAGCCCTTGCGATGCGAGTTGATCGAGATTTGGAGTCCGAACAACCTGATTACCATAAGCGCCGAGAACTTCCGCCAAATGATCGTCTCCCATGATGAAAAGCAGGTTCCTGGCACGGGGGAGGGTAATTTCTCGATTCTCCTGTACGCCACAGGCAATGGCGGCCAGGATACCTACCAATACAGCCGGCATCCAACTTTTCCAAGGGTTCGACCGCTGCATACCCACAACTCCAACCTGGAAAGTCATCCTCCCTTTCTTTGCGATCTTTGCGTGAGGAAGATTCATTTCACGCAGAGCTCGCCACGTGCGCTAAGGGTTTATTCGATTCCGAGCACGAGCATCCTCCTTCGCTCTTCGAGCTACGGAGGACAGGCCGAGCACGAACTAAGATACCAAGCCACAGGTCTCAGGCCCGTGATTCCGGTGCCACACCAACAACCAGTTACCATATTCCCGATTCCGACGACCTGGAAGGTCATCCTCCTCCGATTACCGAGCACCGAGCACGAGGGAGCGTAACAGTACACTGCTCACTACTCACTACTCACTACTTACTACTTACTATTTACTGCTCCCCCCTCTCACTGTCGAACGGGGAGACCTTCTACCACCTGCCAGTTTTGCGGATTTCCGGCTTTGGCAAGTTCGCAATGGCATCCAGATACGTCTGCAGATCTTCTTGAGGTAGCGAGAAATCCGACAGTTCTCCCTTGAAAAACTTCTCGTAGCCGACTAGATCCATCAGACCGTGACCGCTGAAGCAAAAGACAATCACCTTTTCTTTGCCCTCTTCCCTGGCGAGTTTTGCCTGTTCGATGACTGCCGCGATCGCATGGCTCGTCTCCGGAGC
This sequence comes from Acidobacteriota bacterium, assembly GCA_030597245.1. GTDB lineage: Bacteria > Acidobacteriota > UBA6911 > RPQK01 > JAPXNP01 > JAUWTT01. The sequence goes on along the minus strand of JAUVSF010000082.1, from coordinate 12,248 downwards.
ACAAATGACACCTTCGGTCTGAGCCCAAAGCACCGCCGACTCGTAACACTCCACCTGATCGTAGGCTCTCGGCGTCGAAAGTCCCTCCACAATGGTCTGACTGACGAGAGGCGCCATTCCGTGGTAGCGGAGCCCGCCGGCGTGGATTGGCGGAGGCACAAAAGTGTGTCCAAGCGAGTGCATCGGCAGCAAGGGTGTCATCTCGGCAATATCCCCAAAATCGTAGGAAAAGGGTCCCCGGGTCATGGTTGGACAGGCAGTTGGTTCGGTCGGTATGACCTCGATTTCAGCTCCATTGATCTTGTCGAGCAGAAACGGGAACGCAAGACCCGAGAAATTGCTGCCCCCACCAGCGCATCCAATCACAACATCAGGGACTGTCTCCGAAGCCAACACCAGCTGCTTTTTCGCTTCAAGTCCGATGATGGTCTGGTGCATAAGCACATGGTTCAAGACGCTTCCCAATGAGTAGCGGGTCTTTCCTGAAGGATCTGTGACAGCCTGTTCCACTGCCTCACTGATGGCAATTCCGAGGCTGCCCGGTGTATCAGGCATCTTCTCAAGCACGGCGCGGCCCGCGGCCGTTTCTTCGCTGGGACTCGGGACACAGCTGGCACCCCAGGTTTGCATCATGATTCTGCGGAAGGGCTTCTGCTCGAAACTGATTCGCACCATGAATACCTTGCATTCCAGACCCAGCAAACTGCAGGAGAAAGCCAGCGCACTCCCCCACTGGCCCGCCCCGGTCTCCGTCGTCAACCGCTCAATACCTTCCTGCTTGTTGTACCAGGCCTGAACGACGGCGGTATTCGGTTTGTGGCTTCCCGCAGGGCTCACACTCTCATCCTTGTAGTAGATCCGGGCAGGAGTATTCAGATACTTCTCCAGATGAACTGCACGCCTCAGAGGAGTTGGGCGCCAACGACAGAGGATATCGAGGATCTCCTCCGGAATATCTATCCACCTTTCTTGACTCACTTCCTGCTCAATCAGCCCCATAGGGAATATTGGCGCCAGCATTTCGGGGCTGATCGGATTCGCATCTGGGCCAAGCGGAGGCAGTAGCGGTGTCGGCAAGTCGGGAGCAAGGTTATACCACTGTCTCGGGATTTCTGACTCAGGCAAAATGAATTTCTGTTGTTTCATGATCCGCCTATTCTAGTGACTTGGGTCATCGGTTCCAAGCAAACTCATGATTCTTGGTGACCTTGGTGTCTTGGTGGTGAGTAAGTGAATTGACCCGTCCCAGGGAGCACGAATAGTATCGTGGCCGGAAACTTGGTTATCGGCATGGAAAAGCCCATTCTGACTTGGCTGCAGTAGTCAAGGTATGGTTACGTGAACGTTCACCGAGATTAGGATTCAACTGGATTGGTCTTATGGCCTCAATCGCTAACGACTCAGACAACGACAGGAATTCGGAACCGAAACGAGAATCACGGCCTTCTCTAGCCGAAGGGCTGCACATTTTCACACTGTTCGGCTTTGCACTGTCTCAGCCAGTCTTTGACATACTCTCTCAAAACCCGGAGTTCCTGATCGCACATGAAACGACTCTTGCTGACCTGCTGTTGGCGGTCTTCCTACCTCTCTTGCTGGCACCGCTGGTAGTGGTACTGCTGGAGAAGTTGCTAGGGATGGTCAACGAGAATCTGCGCTGCAGGACCCATCTGTTCGTGGTGTTCTGTCTACTGGTGGCTATCCTCAATCCTCCACTCAAGGCGCTTCCCGACTCGCTCGATGGCTTGAGAGCACTGAGCGCGTTGTTATTAGGCGCTGCTGTAGCGGTGGCCTATTCCCGCAGCAAATCGGTGAGAACTTTTCTGACTTTTCTCTCGCCCAGTGTCCTGATTTTCCCGCTGATCTTCCTGTCTCACGGCCATGTCTGGGAGGTCGTGTGGCAGGAACCCTTGCCGACCCTCTCTCGTCCCGAAAGAACCCAAAGTATTCATACCGGATCAGATGTGCCGGTGGTCATCCTCGTGTTTGATGAACTCCCTCTCACCTCACTGCTGGATGCTAACAGAAGCATTGACGCTGCCCGCTACCCTCACTTCGCAGCGCTGGCACGTGAGTCCACCTGGTACCGGAATGCTACTACCGTCGCCGACAGTTCAACGTTCGCGATTCCGTCGCTGGTGACTGGGAAGTACCCTGACCCCCCGAAGATACCCATTTCGCGCCATTATCCAGATACGGTGTTTTCGCTTTTTGCACCTTCTCATGAGATTGAGGCTTTCGAATCGGCGACTCTCCTGTGTCCGCCTGATTTGCAGGACGTGAATCTGTCTGAGGACAAGCTCCAATCAAGAAGGCTCTCTCTCTTTGTCGATACGGCGATCATTTACCTGAGGATCGTTATGCCGGCCAAGATTGCAAAGCACCTGCCCCGAGTCAGTCATACATGGGAAGGTTTCGGTGATCCACACGAATGGCTTTTCAAACGGTGGCTCGGGGAACTTGCTTCGGACAGACTCGAGAATCTGAAGCGTTTTCTGGCCGCTGTGGAGTCGAATCAAGAAGGCCCGAGTTTGTTCTTCTTGCATCTTCTTCTACCCCACAGCCCTTTCCACTTTTTGCCCAACGGTGAACGGTACAGTCTTTCGGGTGACGCGTCCCAGGCCCGGGGTGAGGATTGGGGGACGGAGCAGATCGTGCTCTCCTATTACCGGCACCTTCTCCAGTTGGGTTTTGTCGATCAGATTCTCGGTGAAATAGTGGGCCGCCTCAAACAGTTCAACCTCTATGATCGCTCCCTTCTGTGCTTAACTTCAGACCACGGAAGAAGCTTTAGAGTAGGGGATCCGGCTCGGCGAATAACCCGCACGAATGCTGCGGACATCTCATCCGTGCCGCTTTTCATCAAGGCACCCGGTCAGGCGGAGGGTCACGTTGATGACCGGTCGATAGAACTCATTGACGTACTTCCCACGATCGCAGAGATTCTTCAAGTAGAGATCCATTGGGCGATTGACGGCAGAGCGGCCTCGGGAGGCCCCCCAGCTGAGCAATCCGAAAAGAAGATGCTTCGCTCCGACGATCCTGAATGGCTTTCCGTCGCGGCCAAACCACAGGCCCAGGATCTAAGTCTCAGGCAAAAAATCGAATGGTTCGGCAGCGGCGCGGATGAGAACCGAATCTTCTTCCCAAACGTCAGGAGTTCCCAGATAGACGAGCTTATTGCGCAGATCGCAAAGATCTATGGCATCAGCGAGTTGCCGCATGAGAAGTAAAGCCCGACTTCGGCTCCCTACCCGCATTCTTCACCAGGTTGTGAGCGAAGTGGCGGAGGCACCACGTGAACCGCCCCCGGTCTGGAATCCCGGGGCTCCGTATGTAGGATCGACGGAAGCTCATACGGAGCCGGGTCCTTTCAGGGCCCGGGGATAACCGACACAATCGCGGCATCTGGTATCCGCCTTCGCTCTTCGAGCTATGGAGGACAGGCCCGGTGCCCGCATCCTTGCGCGAATCCCTCCTGTTAAGGACGGCCCGAGAGCACTTCCCGGCGGTAGATTGCAGCTCCATCCCCTTCCTCGGGGAGATTGCTCTTCGCTAGTGACAACCTGTTCAGAAATTCGACCTCGAACTCTGTCTGGAAAAGTTCTTCCCCGAGTTCAATTGCTCTCGCGGCATAGCGGAGGATCTGAATCGTCTCGATCCCCGCAAGATCGTTAAAGAACCAACCGCAGCTCGTATACATCATCAAGGCATAGCGTTGGAGTTCAAGCAGTCGAAACGCCGCCATCTTCTCTTCTTTGGAAAGGGGGTGGGACGAGAACCTGGAAAAGAACCGCTCATGAGGTTCTTCGGATCCATCCAGCAGGAATACTACTGCATGGTTTCTTGCTTCCCAGGGGTCGCTGAACAACTCGCCGGCGGCTCTCTCAAACCGCGCTGCGAGAGCGTCCCTTAACCAATCCAGGCTTTCCCGAAGTGGAGCCCTCCAAGCCTGTGTCCAGTGTGGATTCCCACCCGTATGGCATCCACAATTGCTGCGCCATCTTCCCACTCCATGGGGGCAACTCCATGAGCTTCCATCGACAATCTGAACTTCCTGGCTGGGCGGGTTCTGCTCCAGAAACTCCCCGTACACCGTGAGCCGTGAATTCGGGTCATTGTCCAAGGCTTGAAGCGTATAAGCAAGTGCCATCTCTCCAAACTTGTGGTGATGTCCGTAGGTTTCGCCGTCCGTGGCAATATGCACAAGCTGAGGTCCCGAATCATCACCAAAGCCATCGCGGAGTCGTTTGGCGAAGCGCTCACCGTTCTCAAGAAGTCTCTCAAACGCTACAGCTTTGGCAATCCCACCATTATAAAAGAACAACGATATGTCTAAACCGGACGGCAACTTCATCCGGTACGGCTTCCGGGTGTCGATCTTTCCGCCTGAAACGTCGCTCCATTCCTGCGCGCCATCCGGACGGGTTTTAGCAGCCTGAAAAGGGCTAAGAATCGTATAACGGATTCCCTGGTCGGCCAACACCTCTAATGTCTCTACATCTGCGGCCGTTTCGGCTAGCCACATCCCTTCGGGCTTGCGACCGAATCGCCACTCGAAATCCTGGATGCCCCAGGCTACCTCCGTGAACTTATCTCGCCTGTTCGCCAACGGGAGGATACTGTGGTGATAAACCTGGGCAATGGCAGAGCCGTGACCTGAGTATGATCTCCGGCTTTCCACGTCCGCCGCCAGGATTGACGAATAAGTCTCCGGCGCCGCTTGCTGCATCCATCTCAACAGGGTCGGCCCGAAATTGAAGCTTATTCGGCTGTAATTGCTCACACGGCGGACCACATCCCCTTCCGAGTTAAGTACGGAAGCCCTCGAGTTCGGCGTATATGACTCTGCCGTTATTCTCTGATTCCAATCGTGAAAGGGACCTGCACCAGGCTGTGGCTCTATCTTCCCGGTCCAGGGGTTCTCTCTGGGAGGCTGATAGAAGTGCCCGTGTATGCAGACGTACCGGTTCCGAATCGCTTCCTGAGTCATCAAGGCCACGATGATAGCATGGGGGGCTGGAACCGGTAATCGGTGATCGGTGATAGTAATCGGTAATCGGTGACCGGGGGGCGAATGACGAATAGGGACCCTGAACGGTCAAACGGGCGGCCCGTGAGGGGGAAGGTAATCGGTAAACGGTTCGCCACTTGTCATTTGTCATTTGTCATTTGTCATTTGTCATTTGTCACTAGTGTCCAATCATAAGTCGAATAAATTCAACTGGTTACGTGAGTCCTCCTGTTCGATTGTGTAATCGAAGCTCGTAAGTACTTGAATTAATGGAGTTTTCTCGAAAACGGTGAGGCTCAGAATCTGTAGGATTGTGTAGAGGCTGAGCGGCAATTGGAGTCGTTTTTTGAGGATGGCGACGAGCACATAGACGGAAATGGCAATCCAGATCTGGGTCTTGACTGCGTTGTGGGAGGTCCCGTAGAAGGCTTTGATCCGCAGGTGCTGCTTGATCCATTTAAAGAAGAGTTCCACCTGCCAACGGCAACGGTAGAGTTGGGTGAACGCCAAGGGGGGCAGCGAGAAGTTGTTGGTTAAGAAGGTGAAGTTCTTTTGGGTATCGGAGTCGTAATAGCGGATGCGCCGCATCGAGGGCGTAGACGGTCTCGTCCAATTCGACTGCTTACTATTTACTACTTACTACTTACTATTTACTTTTTACTTACTCTTACCGGTAACCGATCACCGATTACCGATTACCGGATCATTCCGGTTTGAAAAACACCGCCGCAAGAGGAGGCAAGGTCAAATTGATGGAGTATGGCCGTCCATGGAAAGGGATTGGGACCGCTTCGACACCTCCCAGATTCCCCTGGCCGGAACCGCCGTAATCCCGGCCGTCGCTATTAAGAATTTCCTGCCACTTTCCTTTGAACGGCACCCCCACCCGATAGTTATGCCTGGGAACCGGCGTGAAGTTGCAGACTACCATGACGACGCTGTCGCCCGACTTGCCCCAACGCAACAGACTAACCACACTCTGGTCACTATCTCCGCAATCGATCCACTCAAAGCCCGAGGCTGAGAAGTCCACCTCATGCAAGGCTGGTTCATTTCGATAAAGGCGGTTCAGGTCAGTGACCCAAAGCTTTAACCCCGCGTGGAGAGGATACTGCGTCAGATGCCACTCAACACTGCTCTCATGATTCCACTCATTCCATTGCCCCAACTCTCCACCCATGAAGAGCAGTTTCTTTGCAGGCTGCGCAAACATGTAGCCGTAGAGAGTTCTCAGGTTCGCAAATTTCTGCCAATCATCGCCCGTCATTTTGCCCAGCAGTGATCCCTTGCCGTGGACCACTTCGTCGTGGGAGAGGGGCAGAACGAAGTTTTCTTGAAAGGCGTAAAGCATACGGAATGTAAGGTTATTCTGGTGGAACTTCCTGTGGACTGCATCCTTCGACATATACTCCAACGTGTCATGCATCCAACCCATGTCCCACTTCATTCCGAACCCAAGGCCTCCTAAATAGGTCGGGCGGGAAACCATCGGCCAGGCTGTCGACTCCTCGGCGATGGTCTGGACATCTCCGAAGTCCTCGTAGATCATCCGATTCAGCTGTCGAAGGAACTCGATCGCATCGATGTTCTCATTCCCACCATACTCATTAGGAATCCACTCGCCGTCTTCTCTCGAATAGTCCAAGTACAGCATCGAAGCGACCGCATCGACCCGGATACCATCAATGTGATAACGCTTCAACCAGGAGCCGGCCGAACTCATGAGAAAACTACGGACCTCGTTGCGTCCATAGTTGAAAATGTAGCTGCTCCAATCAGGATGAAAACCCTTCCGAGCATCAGCGTGTTCGTAAAGGTGAGTACCGTCGAAATATCCCAGCCCATGTTCATCGGTGGGGAAATGAGAGGGCACCCAGTCCAAAATCACTCCAATTTCGTTCTGGTGAAGACAATCCACCAGGAACATGAAGTCCTCAGGCGTTCCGAAGCGGCTGGTAGGGGCAAAATAGCCCGTTGTCTGATATCCCCACGACCCACCGAACGGATACTCCATAATCGGCATCAACTGTACGTGAGTGAACCCGAGCCCTTTGACATACTCAGACAGCTTCGACGCAAGTTCCCGATAAGTAAGAGAACGGTTTCCCTCGTCCGGCACTCTCATCCATGAGCCGAGATGGACTTCGTATATTGAGATAGGCGCCTCAAGGCTGTTGCGCTCCTTCCTGCTCGCCATCCATGCTTGATCGTTCCACTCATAATCCAGGGTCCAAACTCGGGAACCCGTCTTGGGCGGGACCTCTGCATAAACAGCAAAAGGGTCGGCCTTCAAAACAGTGTACCCGTCAAAACGCGAAACGATGTGATACTTGTAGACTGAGCCCTTCTTCACGCCCTCTAATATGGTGCCCTCCCAGATTCCGGACTGGCCTTTGGCGTGCAGAGGGTTCTTACCCGGCTCCCAACCATTAAAATCTCCTACAACCGATACCTGAACCGCGTCGGGAGCCCAAACGGCGAAGTAAACTCCGCTCTTGCGTCCGACGCGAATCTGGTGTGAGCCGAGCTTCTCGTAAAGACGGCTATGTGTGCCTTCATTGAACAGGTACAGATCCTGATCTCCCAAGAGACTCGTGTCGCCGGCAGCTCGACGGGGTTGCGCCTTCTTCTGACTCTTTTTTCCCGGGTCTTTGCTTTTCATGGAACTTACCTTATTGGAAATTCTCTTCCCTCTTACTCTTGCACCAGCTTTCGACAGCTGTCAATGCCCCAAAGAATGTCACGGAGAGAGTCGTCGCTAATGAATTCCTCAAGGGAGTATCTCGACTTTCTTTTCCAGTTGGGCCTTTCTGGACCTGTCCCGGGGATGTTCTGAGGCTTCTCCTCCAACCACAGGTCTTCAAGATTGACCAGCACGTATCGTGCATCGCTTCCAGCGAGGTACTCGATCCACTTAACTATTGCGGTTAGTTCGGCCGACTGGCTGAACGGTTCTCCTTCACCGTTCAAGAAGCTCTGAAGCCTCCGAACCAAGGCTATTCGCTGCTCCTTTTCTGAGTTCCACTCATCCTCGTTGAGCAACCCCATTTCCCTGCGGAGGTCCATATCGAGCCCCCGCCAGAAAGCCACCGCCGTCGGCGTGTCGTGGGTGTTCAAACTGGCTACGACTCCTTCGGCTACAGAAGAGAGAGGAGGCCAACTCTGAATGGAATTCTCAAACTGACCTACATACATACGGTGAATCTCATGTTGCCCCATCTTCTCCCGAATAAGAGGGCGCACCGTACCCAGATCCTCTCCAACAACCACGCAACAATGGCGGTTCGATTCCACAGCCAGCACTGCCAGGAGATCTTCGGTGGGATAGCTTACATAAACCCCGTTTTCGGGATCCCACCCATTCGGTATCCAGTAGAGTCTTTGAAGGCTCATGAAGTGGTCGATACGGACCAGATCGCAGCGACGCATAAGTTGGCCGAGGACTTCCCGGAGATACCGGTGGCCCAGACGTCGCGACTCTTCCGGATGCTGAGGACGAAAACCCCAGTCCTGCCCCTTTCGAAAGAAGTCATCCGGCGGTGCCCCACCACTCACGTTGGCTGCAAAACTGGATGACTCCAGCCAAGCGTCGAATCCATCCGGGTGGACACCCAGAGGAAAATCCAGATAGACACCCACCTCACTTTCACCGGCAACCGCGTGGAGGCTTTCGATCTGCTGATCAGCCAACCACTGCGAATACAGATGGTAGACCTTACTGGATTCATCATAATCTCCAGCCAGGAAGGTGCCATCGCGGAGCCTCTCCGGCCAGTCATTCCAACTCTGGCTGCGTTTCTCATGCACCGCCCGGAACTCAGCATACTGAACCGCTTCAGGTCGTCTTGAAAGAAAACCCCGGAAGGCTGGAGATGAGTCGCCTCCTTCTTCGGTAAACTGTCGCGCCAAGATCTCGAGAATCTGTCGTTTGTGAGCCATAGCCCGACCGTAGTCCACCAGTTCAGATGCTCTAAGACGGTGAAGTTCCTCCTGAAATTCGCCGGATTCAAACCTCCTGCGACCCTCTTCGGACGTCCCCCACTGAGGGGCACGAGTCGGATCGACAAACAATTCATTCCAGAACAGTCGGCTGACCGGAACGTAAGGACTTGGCTCCAACGGCTCTTTTAGAAAAGCAGCGAACAATGGCAGGGTACCGACAAACCGCCCACCCCTTTGGGCAATCCAGCGGATAAAGTCTTGAAAGTCGGTGAAATCACCGACACCCCAGCTTCTTTCGGACTTCAGCGCATACAACGGGAGAAAGAGCCCCCAGAGTCGATCCGCGTGCTGCGAGTGCGCCCTGCCAGGTGCAGAAATAAGGTGTACACGCTCGACACCTCGGCTGGTCTCAACCTCAAGATTCTGATAACCAAAAGGCAATTGAGGGATTTCCAACTCCCTGCACTCAAAAAGTACACCATCTACTTCATGGGAAGAACGCAGCGGAAGATCGCTTCCCCGGAGTTCCCAGCGCTTTTCTTCGCCGCCCTCCAGCCCGATTCTCAAACGCAGCCAATCTGTGGCGTCGCTCTCAGAAAACTGAACCGGGATCGTCACTGGTTGACTGTCCCAACTGACCGACACCGGCTCGGCAAAACGGGTCAGTAGCTGCCGGCGACGACGACGAACCTCAGCCGGCACCTCAGCCAAGTTCTCAACTTCGGCTCCAAGGCTTCCTAGAACCGCCATGAGCACGTCCGGTTGAGGCTCACGCAGCTTCCCCAACCCGTCATAAAAAGAGGTCTCAACCTGGTAAAGTTGTGCCAGTTCGTGTAACGAATCCAGTTCCCGACTCATTGCGATAATACGTTTGCCTGAGAGAATCCCGGGTACTCTCGACGAGGCAGATCAGAGATAGTACTCAAAATCGTGTTCGGAACGGACCTTACGACGGATCCTGAAGATGTGGGCCGGCATCACATGCGGATTGAGCTCCAGGTAATTCCGATGACCCGTCCAAAGATACCGCTCTTCACTGAGCAGGTCATGCACTTGGTACGGAGTGTCTGCAGGAATCCCGAACTCCTTCAAAGGAAACTCGACCCATCCTGAGTGCGTGTGATGCGGATCGAGATTCACAACAACGATGATCAAGTCCGAACCATCCGCAGAACGCTTGCTGTAACAGATCAGTTGCTCATTATCCACAGGGTGGAACTGCAAGGTATGGTCAAGCTGAAGAGCGGGGCTGTTGTTTCGGATCCTGTTGACCCTCGCAATCAGATCTCTGAAACTCTCCGCTTTCGATACGTCCCAAGACTTCAGCTCGTACTTTTCCGAGTTAAGGTACTCTTCGCTACCCGGCTCTCTGGGCTGGACCTCACACATCTCAAATGCGGGCCCGTATATACCATAATTGGCCGAGAGAGTGGCTGCCAAGATCAGTCGAATGACAAACGCGGGCCTTCCCCCGGTTTGAACATATTCGGTCAAGATGTCAGGGGTGTTTGGCCAGGCGTTTGACCGGAAGAACTCCTTCACTTCGGACTGTGTCAATTCACGGAAGTACTTCGACAACTCCCATTTGGTGTTCCTCCAGGCAAAATACGTGTAGGACTGCGAGAATCCGAGCTTCCCAAGGCGGTACATAATCTTGGGGCGTGTAAAGGCCTCGGAAAGGAGGATCACTTCCGGATGTTCCTTCCGCAATTCAGGAATGAGCCATTCCCAGAATGCAAAGGGCTTGGTATGAGGGTTATCCACCCGAAAAATTGTAACCCCTTGTTCGATCCAAAACTCGAATACACTTTTCAGCTCCAACCACAGTTCGCGAGCCCCGCTGTTCTCAAACTCGAATGGAAGGATGTCCTCGTATTTCTTGGGAGGATTCTCGGCATATTGCACTGTCCCGTCAGGCCTGTGTCGAAACCACTCGGGATGTTCCGTCACATAAGGGTGATCTGGAGAACACTGGAAGGCAAGATCGAGAGCTATTTCGATGCCAAGTTCTCTGGCCACCTCCACCAGAGCCCTGAAATCTTCAAGAGTCCCGAGTTCAGGATGGGTGGCTTTATGCCCGCCATCTTCCGAACCAATCGCCCAGGGACTTCCACAATCGTCAGGGGTTGCCTCCAGCGAGTTGTTCTTCCCTTTCCTTTTAGTGATCCCAATCGGATGGATTGGAGGAAAGTAAACAACATCAAACCCCATTCGAGCAAGTTCGGGTAGTACCTCTTCGCAGTCTTTGAAAGTCCCGTGCCGCCCTTCCTTCCCGTACGAGCGGGGAAACATCTCGTACCAGGAACTGAAACGCGCCCTGGCCCGCTCAACAGTTACGGGCAACTCCTTGTCGAGCCGAGTAATCAACTCCCGGTTTGGATATCTGTAGAGCAGCTGGGCCAGATCCTCGTCCAGAGCCAGCTTGACCTTAACTACGGGGTCGTTGTCGGTGCGGAGAAATTCCGCAAACTCCATCAACTGCTTCCGATCCCTCTCCGAAGCTCTCTCAAACGTTTTCATTATGAGATCGCTTCCGATGAGAAGATCCACTGCAACGTCCTGCCCCGCATCCAGCTTCTTGCGCAGTCCGTGCCGCCAGGTCTTGAAAGGGTCTATCCAGGCTTCAACGGTGTAGAGGTAGGAGCCGAGTTCAGCAACTTTGAAAGAAGCCTGCCACCTGTCATTCGAAACGAGTTCCATGGACACCTGTTTCCATGGTGCTCCCTGGGCCTCGAAGCGATAGTGGAGTAAGGCACTGATCGAGTCGTGACTGTCGGCGAAAATGTCTGCTTCAACTGTAACCGTTTCTCCCACAACTCTTTTGATGGGAAATCTGCCAGAGTCAACTTGAGGCTGAACATTTCCAATCACTACACGCTGCTTCGTCATAGACACTAGGTTACAGGAAGTTATCTTCGAATTACACGCGTTTGTAAGTTCACAAAGAACACCAAGTCACCCTCCTCCGTACTTCCCGACTCGTGCTCGTGCGCGTAATCGATTCCTGTTCGATACCATGGCTATGATGAACAACAGCTCAGCGTTCCTTTGACGATTCACGAGCACGATGGAAGATAAGCATCCTGCTTGTCACGTTGGAGACTAGCAGTTAGATGACGGCCTGGGAAGGCCATCTTCCCGGAAGATAAGCATCCTGCTTGTCAGCGCCGGTCCAGCTCCAGCGTTGCCCGACAACCTGGAAGGTCATCCTCCCTGTCTCGGCATAGAGTGAAAAAAGAAGTAACGAGCATCCCCCTTCGCTAAAGCTACGGAGGACAGGCCGAGCACGAGC
>JAUVSF010000673.1 GCA_030597245.1 Acidobacteriota bacterium | reverse complement strand
TTTCGGATATGGGCCACCCAGCAGCTGAAGGAATACATCATCAAGGGCTTTGTCATGGATGACGAACGCCTGAAGAATCCACCGGTTAAGGATTCTGCTGTTCCGGACTATTTCGATGAGATGCTGGAACGCATCCGCGACATTCGTGCCAGCGAGCGACGGATGTATTTGCGGGTGAAAGAAATATTCGCTATGGCGGCCGACTACGAACCTTCATGGCCGGAAACCACGAAGTTCTTCAGCGTGATTCAAAACAAGCTTCATTTCTCTGCAACGGGTATGACCGCCGCCGAGTTGATTCAATCCCGTGCAAACAACCAGCTACCTAATATGGGACTGACGACATGGAAAGGAGATGAAGTCCGTAAAGCCGATGTGACCACCGCAAAAAACTACCTGAAAGAAGTTGAAATCAATGAGCTGAACCGGATTGTGGTGATGTGGCTGGATTTTTCTGAAGATCAGGCCAAACATCGCAAACAGGTTTTCATGAAGGACTGGGAGCAAAAGCTAGATGAATTCTTACGTTTCAATGAGCGCAAGGTGCTTCCCGATGCGGGCAAGGTGAGCAAGCACGATGCCGAAGGGTACGCTCAAGCGGAATACGAGCAGTTTAAAATTCGTCGGCGTGCCTACAAAGAGTCTATCGGCGAAGCGGAAACCATCAAGCAACTGGAGGAGGCTGTCAAGGAATTGAAACATTTCAAGGAATCACAAGACCCTTCAGATAAGGAGGGTTCGGAGTGAGCATTCAACCTGCCAACGCCATCAGCAACTGCCTGCCTGTGCGCCCGTCTGGGGAAATGCATCGGAATCGGAATTTACCCGTTTTCCCTCAATCGAAGTTTTAGTAAGCATCGCAAACCTAAAATAAGAGGAGCGACTATGTTAGTTTCAGTTGCTTAACTCTTACTTCGCGTTCCGCTATTTTAGGGTATGGCGTGAGATTAAAACTAGAAAGAGGCTTGTTTTAGGATACGGTCGAACAATGAAACGTGAACTCCAGGAACATTATGTGACGGTATCGACGGTGGGAGAGGAGTGTCGGGCATTTGTCCCCGCACCGCTACCGCCGCGTCCGCCCATCAACTGGAGACCGGAGTTGCGCAGCAAGTTTGACCAGGCGTTGTTGGCTCTCGGGCGGCTGGACAGCATCTCGACCTTCCTGCCGGATGTCTCCCTGTTTCCCTATATGTACGTGCGCAAGGAGGCGGTGCTCTCTTCCATGATCGAGAGGACGCGGTCAAGGAAAGCTGAAGGGTTTTGGTGGCAAGAGTTGAGCATGTGAGCATGACAGAGAATTGCACAAACCCCACCTTATGAGCATTCCTGATCACTTTTTTCCTCGAGAGTTTTGGTGTAGCTTTCTTGACAACAGCCGACAGGCATACCTATACTGTGCGAGTTTGTAGGTTGAGGTGGGGGATTGTCCGTTCCAGGAGATTTAGGGACTGAGCTAAACAAACAACGATTGTGAAAGTTAAAGGGGATATCACGATCACCGTCTGGAGAGCTGATAGTGCTTTCGGGCGGTCCATCAACCTGACACCCAGGCTTCTCGCCGTGTCTCTTCTGGTTGTTCTGTGTCTGGTTGCGGCGGGCGGCTTCGCGGCTGTGCACTATTATCAGATGATGGTCCAGGCATCTGATTATGCAGGGCTTGAGGCCAGGGTGGATCTGATGCACAAGGCAGATCAGGGCATCCGGGTGTCTGCGAGACAGTTGGCCGATCAGATTGCCTCACTTCAAATTACGGCACAGACACTGAAGATCGTCTCAGGGCTTGATCCCGACTCTCTGGGCGGCGTTGGAGGCCCTCGATCCAAGGTTGATCCCGTCTTGAGCCTTAACCAGAGAGATCTTTCGAAGCATTTCCGGTCGTTGGACCGGAAACGGATTACTCTTGAAACTGAGCTGCGACAGCTCCAGGATTACTACACGACACGGGAGATTCTGATTGCAGCGACCCCTTCGATCATGCCGGTTCGAGGATATCCTTCGGATCGTTTTGGCCGGCGCGCTGATCCTTTTGACGGATCGGAGGATTTCCATCCAGGAATTGATATTTCTGCTCCTAAAGGGACGAAAGTCCTGGCTACTGCCGATGGGCTGGTGGTTTTTGCCGGACGCCGTTTCGGTTACGGAAAACTGGTCAACATCGAGCACAAGTTTGGAATATCGACCCGGTATGGACACCTCGACCGATATACGGTGAAAGCAGGTGATCGCGTCAGAAAGGGAGACATCATTGGTTATGTCGGTGCCACGGGTCGTGCGACAGGCTCCCATCTGCACTACGAGGTTCGACTGCTAAGTCAGCCCCTGAATCCCTTACGCTTTCTTGGCGAATCTGGCTGATTTACCCCCCCCCTCTGAATCAGTCCAAAGCGACCTTTTGTCTCGAAAACAAGATGATTCATTTGCTTAAAGAGCGAATGAGATATGGTTTGGGTCCTCCAACCTATCCATTGCGCTGACAGAGTCGAAGCTACGAATCTCATGCCGTCCCGCGGGGCGGGACTCCCGTCAGGTTGTCGCGCTTTCCCAGGGCTTGCGCCCTGGGCTCGACACATGCCGCCCCGCGAGGCGGGGCTCGGGACGAACAAGCTCCTTCAGCATCCGAGTTCGGCAGGACGACAGAGGTAGAGCCCAGTAGTGTCCGCGCCGCAGTGGTGTAAGTGCGGGGTTGACGGCCCCCACGGC
>JAUVSF010000631.1 GCA_030597245.1 Acidobacteriota bacterium | reverse complement strand
TCTCCTGCTCATCAGTTCGAAAAGAAGGGGTGACCGTCCAAATCAGCTTATCCTGCCAAAGGACCGTATAAATGAACTCACCCCAGAAGGCAAACTTCGGATCTTTAGGTTCTGGCGTTGGAAACATCTGATCCTGGGCAAAACCCGGCCGAAAAAACAGAAGTATCAGCAATGCGAACCCGAGGATGTGAGAGAGTTTCAAATCTTTGCCTAGCATCAATGCACGAGAACGAATCCTATCATTTCCGAACTCGTTTTATCTCTCACGACACGGCGCAAGCAGCCGGAGCCGAAGGTCGCAATTTGGGCCACATTCATGCATCTCTGGTCTGGCACTGCAGCTCGGACCAGCCAACTGCATCTCATTTGGGAAAAAGGAAGGTAACCATCAGGCACAGTTGCCAGTCTCCGCCTAATTCAGGCCTTTTTGCATTGTAGTACGTCTACGCTGACAGGTTCACCGGTTGGCGTCCGATCCGGGTTATCTTTCCAAATCCCCCGCCGAACGGCACGGTCCATTTGTTGCCGCTGTCGGCTTCCCAGTTTGACGTGATGATCGGGGATGTAACCAAGTACCATCCATCCGGGAGATTGTAGTTGACAAAGTATTGTACTGTCAGCATGTTGACATCCCCACGGCTGTCGTCCCCGGCAAAAGACCAGACGTTGTTAACGAGAGTGCCATAAACCCAGGGGCCATTCATGTCCAAGATGACAGCCGAAGGTCCGGCACCCCATTTCTTTGTACCCAGGAAGTCGTCGGTCGCGCTGGGCAAGAGTAACGCAGGCCCACCATATGAATTTCTTCGGCACGGCGGGCGAGAGGAAGGCGGTAAAGACAGTGTCACTCAAACCGCTGGTGCGGCCCTGTCCAGAAACGAACTCGGGCTGCGAAAGAACCGGGACGATGGTACGTGTGATCAGGTTCAATTTTGGAGTGATTGAGAAAGGGATGACGGGTTGGATATTCAGGATATTCTGAATCCCATCCTGGGGCCCAACATTAAAGCTCATGTTGTTTTGAAGCGGAAGACTGATCATACTGGCAATAGGATTCTGCGCCGCCCTGGCCAATTCTCCTTCAGTGTCATCGGGCTCCGGATTCTGTCCCATCTCCAGCAATTCTTCGTCGGTGCTCTGGTCAACGTCTTCGGCTGCCAAAAGGCTCGATGCCATGATCAATAGAGCAACAACCGCAGCCACGCTTATCCAGGGACCTCTCGCCCGCAAGTTCAAACCCATCGTATCTCCTCCCTTTTCGATTGTGCGCTGTTTGCTTAGGTGATGATCTCAAGCTGAGACGATCTGCCCGATATCCGGCTGGGCAATTTTGAGTGCGCCCACAGGACTGAACCCTAAGGCTTCCTTTCACATTATGCTTAATCGCAACATTTGGTTGCAGGAAAAGAATTCTCGCCTTAAATGATCCTGCAGAGATCAGGAAGAAAGGCGGGACCGACGTAAGGAATGTGGGCTGGTTCCAGGAGCCTCTGACAGTCTTCTCGAACAAACGACCAGGGAGTGTTTAAAACTCATAAGCTTTCCCTGAATCCGATGGCGAAAGGCATCGTATAAAGGGGAGAGTTTCCAAGACCGGTTGATGTGGGTTCGATCAACCTGATTGTGCGGTAAAGTCGGGAACTGGGCTTTTCGCCAACATCCCACTTAACAACGAAGAGAATGAAAAGGAGAAGGCTGTGAACAAGACTTTTACAATAGCGATGACAGTGGTGTTCTGCTGTTTGCTCACGGTGTCTGCTCTCGCGGCAGATAACAAGCCGAACATCCTGGTGATCATGGGTGACGACATCGGCTACTGGAACCTCAGCCATAACAATGACGGGATGATGGGCTACAAGACGCCCAACATCGACCGCATCGCGGCTGAAGGAACGCGCTTTACCGACTACTACGCCGAGCAGTCCTGCACCGCCGGCCGGTCCGCGTTTATCACCGGCCAGATGCCTGTCCGCACGGGCCTGACAAAGGTGGGGGTGCCCGGAGCCGACCTGGGCATTCAAAAAGAAGACCCCACGCTCGCTTCCTTGCTCAAGACGCATGGCTATGCGACGGGGCAGTTCGGAAAGAACCACCTCGGAGACCGCGATGAGTTTCTGCCCACACAACATGGGTTCGACGAATTCTTCGGCAACCTCTACCACCTTAACGCCGAGGAAGCTCCCGAGGACCCGAACTACCCGAAGAACCCCGAATTCCGGAAGAGATTTGGACCTCGTGGTGTGATCAAGTCCTCGGCCGATGGCAAAGTTGAAGATACCGGCCCGCTCACGAAGAAGCGAATGGAAACCATCGACGAAGAATTCCTCGCAGCCTCTCTTGATTTCATCGACCGCAGCCACAAGGTGGGCAAGCCGTGGTTCACCTGGTTCAACTCCTCGCGCATGCACTACTGGACACACGTCCCGAAGAACTGGGAGGGGAAATCCGGCCTGAACTTCTACGCCGACGGCATGCTGCAGCACGATGACCACGTTGGCCAACTCCTGAAGAAACTTGATGAACTCGGTATTGCAGACAACACGATTGTCATCTACACCACCGACAACGGCCCGCACTACAACCATTGGCCGGATGGCGCCATCAGCCCCTGGCGGGGTGAGAAAAACACCAACTGGGAAGGCGGCTTCCGCGTGGCGACCCTGATCCGCTGGCCCGGCCATATCGCAGCCGACAAGGCAATCAACGGCATCGCCTCGCACACGGACTGGGTTCCAACCCTGATGGCCGCGGTTGGCGATCCTGACATCAAGGGGAAACTACTCAAAGGCCATCGTGCTGGTGACCTCACCTACACAGTGCATCTTGACGGTTACAACCTGCTGCCCGCACTCACTGGCCAGAGCGATGAATGGCCGCGAAACGAATTCTTCTACTGGAGCGACGACGGCGATTTGACGGCAATGCGCTACGATCGCTGGAAACTGATCTTTATGGAGCAGCGCGCCAATAAGTACCAGGTCTGGATCGAACCGTTCGTGCCACTTCGCATGCCGCTCGTGTTCGACCTCCGCATGGATCCTTTTGAGCG
>JAUVSF010000568.1 GCA_030597245.1 Acidobacteriota bacterium | reverse complement strand
GTCTTTTTTGCTTATACTTACCCTGTATATTCAATGAGAGTATTACGAACTGGCACACACTTTGCTACAAACGATCTGGTTAGGGAAGAGACCCTTGATTCGGATGATTATTTGAGGATAATGCTAAGGCGCATATTCGTACTCGTTCTTGGAGTGCTACTGGGTCTCCACCAGGGATACGGTTTTTCCAAGGAGCTTGAGGAATCGATCGTCCTGGCACAGCTCCCTTTGCTGGAGAAGCAGACTCAGCAAGTCCCTCTTTCCTTGACAGAGAGAACTGGTTTCGGAGAACTGGCCCGAATCGTACTGCTTTCTCCGAGCCGGGAACTCACGGTTCTGACGGATGGATTTGTGAGTGCCGTGGACCCGAATGTATCGTTTGACGGCAAAAGGATTCTCTTCGCCGGGAAGCGCCGCGTTGAAGACCATTGGAACATCTTCGAGATGTCCCTTGACGGGTTTGGCGTTCGGCAGATTACGCGAGACTTGGGAAACTGCCGAAGCCCGGCCTACCAGTCCACGTTATATACTCTCGTCTCAACTGAACCCTGGTACCAGATCACGTTCGTTAGTGACGCGCACGGTGAGTTGAACGAGCAGGGCAGCCGCCCTTCGACCAGCCTTTATTCTTGTCGAATGGATGGTTCCGAAGCCCGCCGTTTGACCTTCAATCCTTCGAGTGATTTCGATCCGTACTTAATGCCTGACGGTCGCCTTCTCTTTTCGAGCCGGCAAAGATCCCTGCTCGAGCATGGCCTTCTTGGTCGGGTAAGCCTCTTGTCTGTGAACAGCGATGGAACCGACGTGGTTGTCTTCTCAGTTGATGAGGGGAAACGTATAATACAGATGGCCTGCGTGACCCCTAAGGGGCTCTGCGTTTTCGTTGAAAGCGATTCGACCTCGTGGGACGGTGCCGGGAAGCTGGCAGCTGTGAAATTAAGAAGGAATCTCCATTCGCATCGAACGATCGGTACAGCCGGTAATACTCTTTTTCACTCTCCATCTCCGTTGCCTGATGGGGATCTTCTCGTTTCGGGCCGACCGGACGACAACACTGGTTCTCATGCGATTTACCGAATGAACCCCCTCACCGGTCAGACCTCGATGCTCTACGATGCACCTGAGTACCATGACATTCAGGCCCAGTTGGTCAGTTCACGTCCACTTCCGGACGGACGTTCGAGTATCGTAAACGAGGCGGACCCGAATGGACAGTTATACGTCCTCAACTCGTCAATCTCAGACACACCGGACCTTACATTGGATATTGTACGACGCCTGAGAGTGCTGGAAGGACTCCCTGAGGATCGAGCCGGGCAGAAGTCGAGGGCGAACAATCCAGCAGGCGAGGCGTTCAGATCTGAGTCACCCTTTATTGCCAAGCGAATGCTGGGAGAGGTGCCCGTTGAAAAGGACGGCTCAGTCTTTGTTCAAATTCCCGCCAATATCCCTATCCAACTTCAGCTGGTGGATTCGGATGGAATAGCGCTCCGAACCTGCAGCTGGATCTGGGTGAAAAACCGGGAACCCAGGGGCTGCATTGGTTGTCACGAAGACGGTGAGATGACCCCACCCAACCGTCTGGTTTCAGCCGTGGAGAAGCCGCCCTACAATTTGACCCTTCCAGCGAAGAGGAGACGCACGGTGGATTTCCAAAGGGATGTCATTCCAGTCGTGGCCTCCAGATGCAGCACCGCTGCCTGCCACGCCCAGGGCGGCGAGGCTTCCGTTTTGATCGAGCCTGGCGCGAGGACAGAGGAGAACGCGGCTCATCTCTATCAGCGGTTGATGACTCCGCAGGAGGGAACTCGGGACGACAGCCTGATCGGAAAGTTCGTCCACCCAGGCCGGGCACGAACCAGCCCTTTGGTCTGGCACATCATGGGGCGCAACACATCGCGGCCCTGGGATCCGGTTTCGAGCAGCGCCGGGGCACCACCAATTCCCTTCTCTTCACCATCGATCATGTCACCGCTGGAGAAGAGGGTCATTATCGAGTGGATTGACATGGGAGCCAGATGGAGGAGCCTTCCTGTTACGGCTTCCTCGGAATCATCCAAGGTGGAGACTGTCGGAGGAAATCAATGAGACTCGGCCAGGTTATCATCGCATTTTTGCTGATCTTCGGCATCGTAGATCCGGCTCTGGGCAGGTCCGCCAAGGCGCCGGAGCCGTTGCCCGTTTTCGTTGACGTGACAGCGGAATCCGGAATCGATTTCAAGCATAGCTTCGGTGACTTCGACCTGACCAACATAGTGGAGGGAACCGGAGCGGGAGCCACGTTCTTCGACTATAACGGTGACGGTTACCTGGATATCTATTTTGTGAATGGAGCCTGGGTTCGGGCGATAAGCGATAATCGGGGCCGAAAGCTCAGAGGTAAGCTGTCAAACGCTCTGTTTCGGAACAATGGCGACGGAACCTTCAGTAACGTCACGGAGAAAGCGGGTGTGGGTGACCGGACCGCGAGTTTCGGATCTTCCGCAGCGGATTTCGACAGCGACGGCGACTTGGATCTATATGTACTCAACTACGGGCCCAACGTCATGTACCGAAACAATGGGGATGGTACGTTCACAGACATTTCAAAGACGACCGGCCTGGATGATCCGCGATGGAGCCTCTCCGCTCCCTGGCTGGACTACGACAAGGATGGTGATCTGGACGTTTACGTAGCCAACTACCTCGTATACGACGACGGCAAATTCAGAGCCTATTATGAGGCAGCAGGCTATCCCGGTCCCTTGAGCTACAGCGCTCACCCGGATGCTCTATTCCGCAACAACGGTGACGGTACGTTCACCGACGTAGCGAAGGAGACGGGTGTCTACAAGCAGAATGGCCGGGCCATGAGTGCCACTGCAGCGGATCTGAATAACGATGGATTCACCGACATTTATGTCGCCAACGATGCCACTGAGAACTTCTATTTCGAGAACACCGGAAAGGGTGGGTTTGAGGAGAAGGCTTTATATCTCGGGCTTGCGTTCGGGGAGCACGGTCAGGGAGTTTCATCGATGGGACCTTTTGTGGGAGATATCGACCGCAATGGACTGCTTGATGTTTACATACCCGACATGGGCTACAGTGCCTTGCTGATGAACCAGGGTGAGTTCTTCGAGGACCAGACAACGCGATCCAAAGTTGCCATCGCCTGCGGCCAGTATACCGGCTGGGGAGGGCTCCTTTTTGATTACGACAACGACGGCTTTCTGGATCTCTTCGTCTCGAACGGGAATGCTCACCACGAGTACACTGAGGAGGACGTCCTGCTCAAGAACAATGGCGATGGAGTGTTTACTGATGTGTCGGTTGATTCCGGCGAGTACTTTCAAACCAAGCAGGTTGGGCGCGGCTCGACATTCGGTGATTTCGACAATGATGGTGATCTCGACCTGCTGGTCATCAATCTCAACGATGAAGCCAGGCTGCTCAGAAACGACGGTGGAAACAGGAACAACTGGCTTTTCGTCGCTCCCAGACTGGC
>JAUVSF010000042.1 GCA_030597245.1 Acidobacteriota bacterium | reverse complement strand
TGAAACCACTCAATAATACCCAACGATAACCAAAACAAGGAACCCACAACCTATTGAGAAACTCAGTACTCACAGTAAGCTCTGGGGTCCATTCTGCGGTCTTAAAGACCGAATCACACGCTATCGGCGAGAACTGAGATGGCCTCACGGGAAAAGCCAATGATCAACCAAAGCATAAGATACGGGCAAGTAAAACCAAGCTCCTTACAATGGTTCCTTCAGCAACAGTGGTTACTTCAGCACCAGATGCCATTTCAGGCTTGGCTCCGGTGAATTCATACCCACAAACACACCACAACGGCTGAATCAGGGTGCACCAATCCGCAGTTCGGGCATTCCATACTCCCTCCCTTTTGATCACCCTTGATTCTGCTCCTCGGCGTTCACCCAGTCTTCCTTTTCCTGGGCCGTAGAAGCCCCCTCACGCCGATTTCTCGGCCAAGCGTGGGTGATTACCTTCGGAACTGGGTGAAGAAAGAGTGAAGGCGATTCTTCAGGCCCGCTGGCACTTACCAGGACTTCACCAAGCCCATAGCCCTGGCTGATTTGCTACAGGCTTTTCAGCAGGGAATCCCTTTCAACTTTCTCGACCCAGATCACTCGCATCTCTTCAAGCGAGACGGTGTCAGCTTCGTCTTTACTCAGGGGCAAAGTCGCCCTACTTCAGATTCCGAAGAAGACGAGTCTTCGAGGCTCCACGATTCATTCCTGAATACTGATTCCTGAAAGCTGTTGCCGGAGCCTGACCAAAGCGTCTGGTCAGAGGCTTAGTCCTGCTCAAGATCGGCGTGAACTGGGAACTCTTCTCCTGCTGCGACGGTGATCTTCTTCTCCCAGTCCTTGTACCCTCTTTTCTTGAACTTGATCTTGTATTCTCCCGGTTTGAGCCGCTTGGTTCGAGGGGTCGAGCCAGCGTAAGCTCCGTCAATTTCAATGTCCGCTCCCTCGGGAGAAGAGGTCAACTTGATCAGGGCCTGGTCGCTTGTGGCAGCACCCCTGCTGGCCACGGTTTCCTTCTCGCCCTTGATACCCTCTTGATCAAACTCTAGGTCCACACCCGAAACCGCCTCCGCAGCACGGAGGACTCCCCGATAGTTGCTTTTGTGGAGCTTGAACTCGATCGCTCCAACCAACTGGTCACCATCATCGAAACTGAGGGTCAGGTAATGTTTCTTTCCCTTGCTGAAAAGGAGCAAAGGACTGAGCACGATGGCTGCTCCAATACGTCGGCCCGCCACTCTGCTGTAAAAGACACCTGTCACCGCATCGGAAGGTATAGAAAAGTACTCACGGTCCTTCTTGTCCACGAACCTGATATGGTTTGAGTCGATGCAGATCTTACCTTTATCTCCCCCCGTCGCCGTTCCGTAGTCTGTACGCACTTCGACTTTCTTAAACACCATCTCGTCTCCGTCCAGAGCGAGAGCGGGTGCCAGAGTCCCGAGTAGTCCGATCAAAAGATAAGCTTGGATCTTCATGAGCCCATCCCCTTGGGTGGCTATATAACGTTGGCTGTGTTGTGCTCAGTCAGCAAGGAGCCTGACTAATCAGGCGTCCATCCGAACAAGACCATCCTTTATCCGCGCGACGAGGTTGATACCCTCCGTCGGGTCTGGGGAGCTTCAGGCGGTGGCGAACCTTGGCAGTGGCGGCGGCAGAGAAAAAGTAAAGCGGGTGGCGGTCTAAAAGTGAAACACCCCGATGCTGATTATCTACTCTTCTAAACGTTTACTCAACTGAATTTTTGGGATCTCCTTCGTAGGTCCCTCCCCCCGGTCGGAGTTACTGATGTTGCTGTCTCGATCATGTCTCAAATACCTCAAACAAATTGAAAATTTCAAGGTCCATGATTCCGTGATTGAAAATAATTTCAGCCGCCGGAACCCTAGGCCAAATCAAAAAATAATCTCGGCATCGGGAACCCGCGTGGAGAAGAACACCTAAAGGGTAGCCGGAGGGACAGGAGTCCCAGTTCGGGGGTAGGGGCGGGGTAAATACGGGGGAAAAATGTACCGTTATTCTGGAAACAACGGAAATAGTGGAAGGATGGCAGTCAGTCACTAACCTTTTTGGAGGCATGCATTTAGGCCCATGGTCAAGCGTAGTCTAGGTCCTAGCAGATTGGCCTTCTTCGGACTGAAAATCCGCGTGTCGGCGGTTCAATTCCGTCCCCCGGCATTTCTCCTTTCCCTTTACGAATCAAGCACTTGTACGCCGACTTGATTTCCATATCACTCAGCCACTTCTGAACTTGTTTCCGCTTGGTTTCCATTTCTCTTTCCACCTTCAAGCACTCTTCAGACTCCTCTTTGAGGAGTGCTCAGGAGGGAACTGAACATGGTGTCGTTCAGTGATCGTCAGACTGGCATGGCCGAGGACCTGCTGAATGTCGTGCACGTCTGCTCCATTCTCCGCAAGCATGCTTTCCACGTGAACTTGCCAGTGTTCCAGGGAAACAGCTTTCTCCAGTCTTCAACCCGTCTCACTAGGGCGTGTTGCCCCAAAAGGGCACCCCGCCCAAATCCGAATCTCGAAGCTCGAATATCTAATGACTGAAACTGTCTGTCGCTTATAAGCTATTTAGAAATAGTCACTTCAAGGCGTTTAGACCTTAGACCTTCTAATTTCGAGTTTGTTTCGAGCTTCGAATTTCGAGCTTCGAACTTGGTCTGTTGGGTTTGGGCAACAGACTCACCAATACCCGTCTCTCGGCCATCGTCCACCTCATCTTTCGCCCCTTCTCGAGGGCTTCTTTTCTACCCCTTTCGACTAGATTTATGATGAGGCAATTCGGTTCCTTGCGATTGCATTCAGAGCGGGTTATAGTTGAATTTTACGTCTCAAGGTGCAATATATGGCCGGAATCCGTAAGATCCTCTGGACTGAAGGAATGTTCCTGTCACCCCACCACTTTCAACAGTGGGACAGGTATCAAGAGCAGGTCATTGACGCACGTCTTGAGTCGCTGGCGGCATTTGGCTGGGGATTAACTCAGCTTGAAATCAACGAGGAGGGCCTTGCCAACGGGCACTTCTCCGTTGTGAAATGTCGTGGTGTGTTTCCAGATGGTACTGTGTTCGATGTTCCGTACGCTGATGAGCCGGTACCCGCACGCGTTTTCAAAGGAGTTCTTGATCCGGCGGTGCAGACAGTCGATGTCTTCCTGGCACTCCCGTCAAAGTACACGGCATCTCCGAATCTCTCGGTTGATGGTGGCGGCGATTCTCAGCCCACACGCTACCGTGAGGGAACCATGAATATTGCCGATGAGAACACCGGCGCGAACGAACGTGAAGTGGCTATCGCGAGAAGGAATCTCAAGCTTCTGTTGGGCGAAGAGCCGCTTGAGAATTATGACCATATCCAGGTCGCCAGATTGAAGCAAGATAACAGCGGCTCAGTCACCCTCGATGACACTTATGTTCCTCCGTGTCTTCACATTTCATCCTCCGAGCTTCTGACCAGTATGATCCGCCGGCTGCTGGAAATGCTGCATGCCAAGAGTTCGTCACTCTCTGAGACTCGTAGTCAGCGAACAACCGGACTTGTGGAATACAGCAGCTCTGACCTTGGGAATTTCTGGCTGCTCCACACGGTCAATTCATTCATACCGATCCTTGATCACTATTATCGGGTGCCTCAGACCCATCCGGAAATGCTGTTTACCTCGTTGGCGCAGCTGGCAGGTGCCCTGACGACGTTTTCTCCCTCGGCACAGCCAAAAGATTTACCGAACTATAATCACAACGATCTGTCAAGCACTTTCCTGAGTTTGGAAAAGGCTATCCATGAGCTGCTTAGGGCGGTAGTACCGACTGGTGCGGTGGAGATTCCTCTTACAAAAGAGAGCGATTCAAAGTTCACCGCCCAGAGTGAATCTGATCAGGTGGTGGGTGGCTCCCAGATCTTCCTGGCGGCGAAAGCTGATTTACCTGAACATCAGCTCATTCGAGAGCTGACCAAACAGGCCAAGATTAGTTCCATCGACCAGATCAGCTCACTTCTCGGACTAGCCCTCCCGGGAGTTTCTCTGAGCCATAGTCCCACACCCCCGGCACCGCTGCGCGTGAAATTGGGGCATCAGTATTTTCGTCTGGAAAGCCGCAGCGATTCAGAAAGCCGTAAGCACTGGGAAGAGATTTGTAAATCGAGAACACTTGCCATTCGGGTACCGGGACAACGGTTTCCGAATTTGACGTTGGAACTCTGGTCGATCAAGGAATAGATCCGTTCTGGGTGAGGCATTATGGAAGAAGATGCACGGGCCACAACTCTATCCGAACTCTCTAGTGAGATCTTCTTCTTTGTTCTGGGCCTGCGTGCCAGAGCAGACCTGGTCGATTTTGAAGTCCTTCATCAGGGCGCGCTGAGACTGTTCGATGAGTTTGAGCAAAAGGCGAAGGCCCTACGAGCCGATCCAGACGAAGTTTCGGACGCCCGGTTTGCGCTTGCGGCATTCGTGGACGAGGCCGTTCTCAGATCAGAGTGGCCGGGCAAGGAACAGTGGGCAGATTATCCACTTCAGCTGCAGTTCTTCGAGACTTATCTCGCGGGTGAAGTTTTCTTCGAGAGATTGGACAATCTAAGGGCGAGAGAGAAGACCCCAAGAGATGTTCTCGAGATCTACCTTCTCTGCCTGTTACTTGGTTTCAAGGGCAAGTTGGGAATTGCAGGTGCTGAACAGCTGAAAGCTCTTGTAAGAGCTCTCCAGGATGAACTCGGACGCTCTCGATCTGAGGAACTGGGAGAGCTTTCGCCGCACTGGAAAGTCATCGACGGGCCGGCGTCCACGACCAGTAAACTTCCCCGCTGGCTCATCTACATGTGTGCGGCCGTGATGGCTGTATGCCTCCTTGTGTACGTTGGATTCTTTATCAGTATCCTGATCGAAGCCGGAGAAGTGCAGGAAAGCCTCGAAACTGCATGGTTTCTGCAAACCCTTGGCCTGAATGGAACGGCCTCATGTTGAAACGCTTATCCTTGTTCAAGGTTGTTCTCGTTTTTGCCGGCATTCTGTCCCTGATTGCCATCCTGGCGGTCTGGTTTCTGGGTCCGGATAACGGCTTGTCCAGAAATACAATCATTCTCGTTATCACAGCGATCCTGGTGGCCTGGATATCGTTCCTCGTCCTCCAATTTGTGGCCAGGAGGAGACGCTCTGCCCAATCGGCACGCCAATTTAGCCGTTCTCAAGCGGGTGTTGGGCCAATGTCCTCAGAGTCGACTGAGGCCATTTCCCTGGGCGGGCGCCTGGCTCGGACAGTCCAGTGGTTGAAGAAGTCGAAACTGGCGGAGGCGGGCAGAGATGCGGTTTACGAGCTACCCTGGTACATAGTAGTCGGTCCCCAGGGCTCGGGAAAATCTTCGATCATTGCACAATCAGGTTTCACCTTCTCTTATACCGATCCGAAAAGATCGGCTGGAAAGTCAGACATTCTCCCAACCGCGACCTGTGATCTATGGGTGGCCAACGAAGCATTGTTCATAGACTCTTCCGGAAAGTATCTCGCACGAGAAGATTCGATCCGGCTGTGGCGGGACACGCTGGACCAGATCAAGAAGCACAGGAAAGCGAAACCGATAGACGGTCTTGTGCTGGTTATGGATACCGTCAGTCTGTTGGGTTTGGACGACGAGGCACTGAGAGCCGAGGCTGATCGGATTCGTGCCTTTCTGGATTTGGCCACAGTTGAATTCGGAATGGTCTTTCCGATCTATCTACTGTTCAACAAATGCGACCTCATTGAAGGCTTCCAGGAGTTCTTCAGCGACCTGGATGGCCGTGAAGAATCTCCACTCGGTGCTACCTTTAGCCGGGATCAATATCAGGAACCCCACCCGGAAAAGGCATTTGAGGCGGAACTTGAACAGATTTGCCAGTCGCTTGTCTCGCATCGCACGGCCTTCCTGATGGGCAGACCGGAGCGCAACTTTGAGAAGATCTTCGCCTTTCCAAAACAGCTATCGTTGTTGAAAGAAAGACTGTCTGAGTTTGTCGGAATCCTTTTTCAACCCAGCCAGTTTCGAGAACGCCCCCTCTTCCGGGGATTCTATTTCACCAGTGCGATGCAAGGAGGACAGCACCTCAATTTGGTTGCTGATCAAATCTACTCAAAGACAGGCTTGCCCAAACCAGAGAACCCGGATCAGTCTCGGGGAGTGAAGAGCTATTTCATTCATCCTCTGTTAAGCAGAGTCATCCTTCCCGACCGCCAACTTGCAGGCCTTTCTTCTCAGGTCATACGCCGTCGCATCCTGATTCGAATGGTAGTTGCTAGTTTTGTCGGAGTGATCCTGCCGCTGATTCTTTTGTTGCTTGCCTGGGGTGCCTACAGAGACAACCATGGCCTGCTCGATTCAATCGAACTCACCAGGGAGATGTCGATTGAGGATGGTAAGTCCTCTGAGAATCTTCTGGCCCTGGGTGAGTTGAGAAGAAGCCTTGAAACTATGGACTGCCGGGGACAGGTGGATAGTTGCAGGACAAACGGGCGCAGCTTTCATTGGGGCCTGTTTGCCGGCGATGACGTCCTCGGTGGTGCCAGGAAAATCTATCTCGAGAGACTCCGACAACTGTTCCTGGATCAGTTGTTGAACGGGGACACCGATCTTGGCCACACCTATAACGGTCTGAAAACGCAGTTGCGGCTAATGACGGCGGCGCCGGTACCGTTACCGATTGACGAGGAAGTTTCTGTTTCCAACGGACCGGAATTCGATCCCGTTCAGGCCTACACCCTACTCAAAACGTTTCTGATGGTCACGGACGAAACGAGAGCCGACTCAGCATTTCTGAACGAACAAATTGGCGAGTACTGGTCCCAGGGCGTTCAGGAAGAAGACCTGGCAGAAGCAGACGAACTGCTGAGGTTTTACTTGCACCAGCTGGGAGACCATGAGAACTCGGACTATCGACTAACAAGGGGCCTGGCAGACGAAGAGCTCGCCAGTCGCGTGAGAGAGCTCCTACTGACTGTTGATCCTGATATCTACTACTACGGAAGCATCCAGGAAGAGGGATCCTACAAACTCAACTCCATAAATCTCGCTGGAATCGCGGGAGTAGAAACAGCAGAGATTCTCGACGCGGGATCGGAAGTGGAGGGGACATATACGAAGGTCGGTTGGGAAACGCTGGTCAAGGACAGAATCGTCGATATGAAATCCGATTATGAGGCAGAGAGGAGCTGGGTGCTCGGCATATCAGCAGCCGAACCGGGCCAGCCCAAGATCGACGAGAAGCTCAGAGCATACTATTTCCGAGACTACCGTGAGAATTGGTGGAGCTTTCTTGGAGGAATCGGTGTCGTTCCTTTCAGCAACTTTCGGGATGCGTCCGAGAAACTAGCCCTGCTTAGTGATACCCGTGAATCCCCCCTTTCAGCGTTGCTGGAGACGACCTCAGTTAACACGTGGGAGAACCTGGGAGCGAGTGACCTGGAGGATGCCGATGACCTCCAGAACGTTCTCAACAGAGGATCAGCGGGTCAGAGAGAAGTAGCTGAAGATTTCCAGTCCATTCACAACTTCGTAAGAACAGGAGAGGATCAGGAATCCGCTCTGATGCAATACCTCAAAGCCGTGAGCGCACTGCAGGTTGTGATCCGGTCTTACCTGGATGCCAATCAGCCGGCCGCCCAGGTCAGTGAGATTGGAAGAGAGGCCGAAGCTGCACTGCGCATCACTAATAGTCTTCTCGTGAGCTTCGATGCGGAATCGCGTGCATCGATCGAACCGTTGCTCAAACAACCCATTCAGCACGTCCTGACGATCGTCGATAGGACAACGCCGGTTGGAACAGTGCAGCAGCGGAAGAGAAGCCTCATCTTAGGAGGCATTGTCCGCGAAAAGAAGAAAGCCCTGGACGGAAGGACCGTGCTGCTTTTGGAAGCTTCCGGAGACAGTAAATACGAGGCGGACCGAGAGATCATGAGGACGCGGACAGCGGAGGGTGTTTTTCGATTCCCGAATCCGGTCAACCCGGGTTCCTTCACCATCTGCGTCACCAAGGATGAAAAGAACTATTACTGCGGGGATGTACGTGTGGGACGGGAAAACGACGGAAAAGTCTATGAACTCAAACGCCCTCGTTCAAAAATCATTTTCGGTGGAGGAAAACGCTTGCTGACACTCAAAGTAGAGTGATAGCCCCCAACTCGATTAATAGCCGCAGCGTCAGTTAGGAAACTGGTGAACAACGAACGATCAGAGTGGAGAACAATTGGGACCACACCGGTGAGTGCCGAGGTGCCCGCCGGCGATACAGTCCGATATGATCCAGATTTTGAGCTTCTGCAGGCTGAAGTGCAGAAGCTGGAGAACGTCTCCGGAGGATCGGTGGATTGGAAGCAGGTTGTTGCTCTGAGCAAGGAAATTCTCCAAAGCAAGTCCAAGGATCTACTTGTTTCCAGCTACCTTGGGTTGGGACTGTTGAAAACAGAGGGGCTGACTGGACTCTCGAATGGTCTCGCCTGCCTGGATGGCTTGGTTTCCGAGTTCTGGCCGTCTCTTTTTCCTGCAAAGAAGCGCATGAGAGCCCGAATCAATGCGCTGAATTGGTTGTCAGAGAAGGCTGGAGCAGTCATCTCTCGTCAAGAACCAGGTCAGGAGGACACCGAGATCTATAACATTTGCGGGGAGCAAGTCAAAGCTCTTGAAGCCCTGCTGGAGGAGAAGATTGGGCCGGATGCCCCGGGTCTCACCGATCTGCATCGCCCGATTCAAGAACATCTGAATCGGCTTTCCGCTGGGGCTGATGATACGGACGAGACAGGAGTCGAACCGAGGCCCCAACCCGAAATCAAGCCGGCGATTTCGGCCGTCGCGGGGCCTGCGACTTCGATCGGAAGTCCCGAGGACGCCAAACGAGCCTTGAGAGACTCAGTCAGCGCACTGAAACGTGTAATCTCTTTCAGGCGAAGTCAGGATCTTTCTAACCCGCTATCCTATCGTCTGATCCGGTCCCTCACGTGGTGTGAGATCGACACCCTGCCCCCTGCAGACAACGGAAAGTCACGCATACCTCCGCCCCCAAGCCATCTTAGGAATAGTTGCCAGTCTCTCTTTGAGCAATCTGCCTGGAAAGAACTGGTGAGCCAGGTGGAACCCAAGGTCGGGGAATTCCCTTTCTGGCTCGATCTTCACCGGATGAGCGAGATGGCCCTGACCTCTCTGGGGCCAGATTATGAAGGGGCACGGCGTGCTGTGAAGGCGGAGGTTTCCGCGTTTGTGGATCGACTTCCGGATTTGCTGGAATACCAGTTCTCAGACGGTACTCCGTTCTGCGATGAGGAGACACAGAGGTGGGCTTCGACTGTTCTTGTCCCGGTGCAGGGGGCTGAGCCGGTGGAAGTCGTAACTTTTGACGACGGAGACGAATCTCTGAACGAATTACGAAAGCAGAGTCGCAGCTTGCTGAAAGAAGGAAGGCAGGATGATGCACTCAGACTGGTTCAAGATGCGATGAGATCAGCGCCTACCCAGCGACGGAGGTTTCTCGTTCAGCTGGAGTTGGCAAAACTCTGTGGAGAAGGAGGTCAGACGAAGGCGGCGCTTGCACATCTGGAGTCGCTCGACGAACAGATAGCAGAGTTCTCATTGGACATTTGGGAACCCGGGCTGAGTCTGGAAGTACTGCAGGTCTATTGGACCGTATTGAGTGATGCTCTTCGGACGCCGAAACAGGCCCCGGCGGATATCTCCCAGCGGGCAGATGCTGTGTACAACCGTCTGTGCAAGCTCGATGTGCTGGCAGGATTGAAATTGACAAAGAAGAAGTAGGTTCAAACCTGAGACAGCTGGAGTGGGGCGAAGTAACCCGTCCAGATACTTTCAGGAAAAGAGAAAACAATGAAAGATACTTTCAAATAGAGGAGAGGAATCATGGCAAAGGAATCGTCAGTAGCTCCGAAGGAACGAGTCAATATCGTTTACAAACCCGCAACCGGCGACGCTCAAGAAGAGAAGGAGCTGCCCCTGAAACTGCTGATGCTGGGGGACTACACTTTGCGGGAAGATGACACACTAGTGGAGGACCGCAAGGCTATAAGCGTTGACAAGGATAATTTCGATGACGTGATGGAAAATCAAGGGCTGTCACTGAGCCTGAACGTGAAGGACAAGCTGGCTGCCGAAGAAGGCGCGGAAGAAGATCGTGAACTCGGCGTGAAACTCGAGTTCAAGAAAATGAATGATTTTCGGCCCGAAGCGATTGCACAGCAGGTTCCGGAACTGAACCAGTTGCTCCAGTTGAGAGCTGCGCTGCAAGCGTTGAAAGGTCCATTGGGGAACGTTCCCGCTTTCCGGAAAAAGATCGAGAGCATCATTGCTGATACCTCCTCCCGTGAAAAGGTTCTCCGAGAGCTGGGAGCAGAAAAGGAATAGAGTAAATGAAAGTTGTCGGGAGACAAGACACCCATACTCCCAGCCCTAATTATGGAGGGATCAAGAATGGCTGAAGAAAAGAAACAGCCCCTTAAAGAGACAGTCGAGACCGAAGAAGTGGAATCCACTCTCTTGGACGAAGTCCTGGAGCAAACGAAGCTCAAGCCGTCGGACGAAGGCTATGATACAGCCAGGCAGGGGGTCGAGGCGCTCCTGGGCGAGTTACTGACGCCGAAGCGAAAAGGAGTGAAGGTTCAAACAGGGCTGGTCAACGAGATGATCGCCGAGATCGATCGAAAGCTCAGTGACCAGCTGGACGCGATCATGCACGCCCCGACCTTCCAAAAGCTCGAGTCCGCCTGGACAGGATTGAAGTTCGTCGTAGATAGAACCAATTTCCGAGAGAACATCAAGATCGAGCTTCTGAATGTTTCCAAAGACGATCTCCTGGAGGACTTTGAAGACGCGCCCGAAATAATGAAATCGGGCCTCTACAGGCAAGTTTATACGGCTGAGTACGGGCAGTTCGGTGGAGAACCCTACGCTGGGATGATCGCCAATTACGACTTCGGTCCGGGCCCCCAAGACGTCAAACTCCTTCAGTACGCAGCCAGTGTCGGAACGATGTCTCATGCCCCCTTTATCGCTGCCGCGTCCGCAAAGTTCTTTGGAGAAGATTCGTTTCTTCCTATTCCGAATCTGAAAGACATCAAGTCGATTATGGAGGGGCCACAGTACACGAAATGGCAGTCCTTTAGAGAGTCTGAAGACTCCCGCAGTGTCGGCCTGACACTACCGCGTTTCTTGCTCCGCTTGCCTTACGGCGAAGAATCGAACCCGGTCAAGACCTTCAACTACGATGAGAGGGCGGACGCCCATGACAATTATCTCTGGGGTAATGCGGCGTTCTCGTTTGCTACCCGATTGACCGACAGTTTTGCCAAGTACCGCTGGTGTCCCAACATCATCGGCCCCACCAGCGGAGGAGCGGTTGAGGATCTCCCGGTTCACACTTTTGAGTCGATGGGTGCGATGGAATCCAAGATCCCAACCGAGGTTCTGCTTTCTGAACGCCGTGAGTTTGAACTTGCCGAGGAGGGATTTATCGGGCTTGCCATGCGGAAAGGCAGCGACAATGCTTGCTTTTTTTCAGCTAACTCCTGCCAGAAACCGAAATACTTTGGTCAGTCTAAAGAAGGGAAGGAAGCGGAGACGAATTACAAGTTGGGAACACAGCTTCCCTACATGTTTATCATGAACCGGTTGGCCCACTACCTGAAAGTACTTCAACGTGAACAGATCGGCAGCTGGAAGGAGCGCGCCGATCTGGAGAGAGAGTTGAATCAGTGGATTCGTCAGTATGTCGCCGATCAGGATGTTGTCGAACCCGGAGTTCGGGGCAGAAGACCACTGAGGAAAGCCGAAATCACGGTCAGCGACGTCGAGGGAGATCCCGGCTGGTACCGGGTAGATATGAAGGTTCGGCCCCATTTCAAGTATATGGGCGCCTTCTTCTCACTTTCACTCGTCGGCAAACTGGACAAGGAGTGATTGACTTTAACTCGTCCATGAAACTGGCGATCGTCTGTTTTTTTGTTGTACGCCCAGTCATCAGAAACTGACGGGCTGGGCCTGTCTAAGAAAAGGAGAGAAATAATGCCATTACCAGCGCACCTCACCTTGGAGGGCGAGAACCAAGGTAAGATTGAGGGTTCCTGTGATCAGGAAGGAAGAGAAGGGACCATTCTAGTTCAGGCTTTGGATCATGAGGTGTCGATCCCTCGTGAAACTCAGACCGGCCTAGCCACCGGAAAGAGAGTCCACCATCCCTTGACTATTATGAAGGCCTTTGACAAATCAACTCCACTTCTCTATCAAGCCCTTACCAGCGGCGAACACATGAAATCTGTGGAGATCAAATGGTACCGGATCGATCCCACAGGCACGGAAGAGCACTATTTCACGACCAAACTGGAAGATGCCATCATAGTCTCGATCCGCCCGTCTATGAAGAACTGTCTCGATCCAGCTTCGGAGCACCTGCCCCACCTGGAGGAGATCTCTTTTACTTATCGGAAAGCCATTTGGCGATGGGAGCCTGACGGAATCGAGTCTGAAGACGACTGGCGGGCCCCCAGGCAGTGAAGCTGAAGTACCATGGGACGTAATCTGACCCTCCTGGAGCGGTTGGCGGATCCGAAGGAAGAGGAACGCAGGACCATTCGCGAGAACACGCAACAGCTCGCCGATTCGGTCATGCGACATCTTCAGAGACTGCTCAATACACGCCAGGGACATGTGCCGATCCAGCCTGAATACGGGATGCCCGACTTCACCGATTGTGCGGAGTCACTTCCTGAGACCCTGGACAAGGTCCGTCGTGCCATCAAGAACTCGATTGAGAAGTTTGAACCCAGGCTGCGTCGTGTGAGGATCACTCATATGCCTTCTGAAGACAGCCTCAATCTTCACTTTGGCATCACCGGGCAACTTGTGACCGGGAAGGAACGGATCTCAGCGTTCTTCAGCACGAAAGTCAGCCCGTCCGGTAATGCTCAGGTCATTACCAGCGCTGACGTCACCGATTCCGAGGGCATCGGTTCTCAGCGTAGATGACACGACAGGATTGCCGGCAAATGGGGCGGGGCAGGAACGTCTTGGAGGGCCTTTTTGAGCTTTAATAAGTACTACAAAGACGAATTGTCCTTTCTGCGTGAAATGGGGAAGGAGTTTGCTGAGGCGCATCCGGAAGCCGCCCACTTTCTGGCCGAGAGCGAAAGCGATCCGGATGTAGAGAGGTTGCTCGAGGGCTTTGCGTTTTTGACTGGGCGAATCCGCCAGAAACTCGATGACGAGTTTCCTGAACTGACCCACTCCCTGATGAACCTGCTGTTCCCTCATTACCTGCGGCCAGTTCCTCCCATTTCGCTCATCGAATTCCTTCCAATTAAAGGTATGGTAAGAAGATCGAGTTGCATCCTGAAGGGGACCGAGGTCGCCTCTGTCTCGGTGGACGAGACTTCCTGTCGTTTTCGTACTTGTTTCGACGTAGACCTCCACCCTCTTCACATCGAGTCGGTAGTGCTGCAGACTCCGGTAGGCGGTCAGCCGGAACTGAAACTGCGCCTGGCCGTGGAACCTGGTTTTTCGCTGGCCCAGTCGGGCATTAACAAACTTCGCTTCTTCCTGGCTGGTGAGGCTGGGGAGACTCTCTATGCAGGGCTCTGTCGTCAGGTAGAGAAAGTCCGGATCAAGCCCGGTGTCCATGGAAATCAGGCAGACGATATCCTGCTCGAGTCCAGCTGCGTACAAGCAGTGGGATTCGACCGAAAGGAAGCACTACTGCCTTTTCCGAAATCGTCTTTCGATGGTTATCGATTGCTTCAGGAGTATTTTTCCTTTCCCGAGAAGTTCCTTTTTGTCGAGCTCGGTGGGTTGGACTCACTCAGACACCGTAACGGGGCAGATTTTCTGGAGATCGGTTTCGTTTTCTCGCGCACTTTTGACGGCTCGATCAAGGTCTCTCCCGACAATGTCCGCCTTTATTGCACACCCGTCGTGAACCTGATGAAATTGGAATCCGAGCCGATTCGGTTTGATCATGAAAGAACGGAGTACAGAGTTCAGCCGGCAGGAGCCAATTCTCACCATTTCGAGGTCTACTCCGTCGATGGCGCAACTGGGTGGTTACAGGGAACCAGCGAGAAAAGAAAATATTCGCCTTTCCATTCCTTCAAACATGGTCACGCAGCTTCCAGCCGCGACGAAGTCTTCTACGACATACGTCTGCGCAACGCCGTTGCAAGTGAAGGGACCGACGTTTACGTCTCATTCGTGAATACAGAGCAGGTCACTGCTATGCCCCCTACCGAGATCGTGGTTTTTGACCTGACCTGCACCAATCGGGTCTTGGCCGATAAGCTCCGAGTAGGAGATATCCGGCTTGCGACCGACAGTTCCCCCGAGTTCGCTCGCTTTCGAAACATCACCAGAATCGCCCGCGGCATCAGACCGCCGTTGGAAGGGGACTTGCACTGGCGTCTCCTGTCACATCTGGCCCTGAACTACACATCCCTCTCGAGCGTTCCGGCTTTCAGAGGAATCCTGGAACTATACAATTTCCAGGCTCTCGAGAACCAGCAGGCTGGAAGGACAAATCAGCTTCATCTGGAGGGAATTGTCGATATTGAGAGTGTTTCTGAGGACCTCCTCTACAAGGGGGTCCCAGTCCGCGGGATAACGACGAAGCTTGGTTTGAAAGAAAGCCACTTCAGTGGTGAGGGAGACATGTTCCTTTTCGCCTCCATTCTCAATGAGTTTCTGGCGCTGTATGTTTCTCTCAACTCGTTCAGTCGACTGATCGTAAACGGAGTCGAGAAAGGAGATACTTTCGAGTGGCCGATGAGGATCGGACGCCGGGTCGTCCTTTAGCAGAGTTACTCGCCCCAAAAGCCAGGCGTTTCTCTTTCTTTCAACTGGTGAGGCTGCTCGAACTTTGTTCTCGAGAAGCTGCACGTGTGGGTTATGGGGGGCCGGCTTCTGACGAAGTCCTGCGGTTTCGACCGGACACTTCTATGGCATTTCCGGCCTCGGATGTCGCCTATCTGGAATTGATTGCCTCACCCGACAAGACGAAAGAGCTTTCTCGAATCACCACGACTTTTCTGGGCCTTTACGGTTCAACGTCCCCGCTTCCCTCCTTTTATGCCGAGGAGATCCTTTGGATGGACGAGGACCAGAGCCGAGTGCGGGATTTTCTCGACCTGTTTCATCATCGGCTACTTTCACTCTTCTATCGCTGCTGGTCAAAGTATCGCTATCACGTTCAGTTTGAGTATGGTGAAGAAGATAAACTGACACCGTGCATGTTTGCACTGATCGGTCTGGGTACGCCACTTCTCAAGCAGGAAACGGGCCTGCCGGAACCGCTCCGCTTGCTCCATTTTGCTGGTTTGGTTAACCAGCAACCCCACTCCGCTTCTGCTTTGGAAGCCACGCTCAGTGACTATTTTGACGACCTGCCCGTGGAGGTTGAGCAGTGTACAGGTCGATGGGTTTCGATCCAGCGGGGGCAACTGGCTTCACTGGGAGTTAGGAACTGCCGGTTGAGCGTCGATTGCTCCATCGGACTCCGTGTTTTTGCCCGCAGGGGGAACTTCCGAATCTGGGTTGGGCCTCTGATCTATCCACAGTTCCTTCTGTTTCTCCCGGATCAGAGGAAACATGAGACACTGCGCCGCATCGTGAAACTGCTCGTGAACGACCGTCTTGAATTCGACACTGCATTTCGCGTGCTACAACCGTCCCGACTTCAGCTGTTGTCGAAGGGGCCGGAGAGTTCAATGGCCAGACTTGGATGGACCACCTGGCTCTTCTCCGAGCCTCCCGGGAAAGATCGGGAAGAAACGGTGGTCTTTAGTCGGGCGGCCCTCGAGGGTGCCCGAAAGGAAGTTAGGAGGTCTGCATGATTGGAGTTGATGTGAAGTCATTGCTGGGACGCTTGAACCACTTCTGCAAGCGTTCCCTGGAGGCGGCTGCGGGACAGTGCGTTTCACGCTCTCATTATGAAGTCGGCTCCGAGCATCTGCTGCTGCAACTCTTGGACGACCCGAAGGCAGATGCCTCAATGGCTCTGAAGTACTTCGAAATCGATCCATCCCGGCTCCAGAAATCCCTGCAAAGGACCCTTGAGGGTTTCCGCTCGGGAAATCCCGGAAGGCCGGTTTTCTCGCCCCAGCTCCTGGAATGGATGCAGGACGCCTGGCTCGTCGGGTCCGTCGACCTGGGCCTGTCCGAAATCCGTTCCGGCGCTCTCCTGACCGCACTGGCGGGGAACCTGGCCCTCTATTCGTTGGATGGCAGTCTGGAGATGCTTGAGGATATTCGGGTCGATGAACTGAAACGCGAATTCTTCGAGATAACGGCCGGCTCATCCGAAGAGACTGCAGCTGCCAGGCCGAAACCCGGTGAAGCTGGTCCAGCCGAAGCTGGAGAAGACACGGCGCTGGCCAAGTTCACAATCGACTTCACGGCTCGTGCCCGCGACGGGGAAATCGACCCGGTTTTCGGCCGGGATCGGGAAATCCGGCAGATGATCGACATCCTGGCCAGGCGACGAAAGAACAATCCGATCGTGGTCGGCGAGGCAGGAGTCGGGAAGACTGCGGTCGTCGAAGGACTGGCATTGCGGATCGTTCAAGACGACGTCCCGGGAATACTCAAGGATGTGAGGCTGCTGAGCCTGGACCTCGGCCTTCTTCAAGCCGGGGCCGGGGTCAGAGGCGAATTCGAAAACCGTCTCAAGTCGGTTATCAGTGAGGTGAAGGCTTCTCCTGCGCCGATCATTCTATTCATCGATGAAGCACATACCCTGATTGGTGCCGGAGGAGTTGCGGGTGGGGGCGATGCGGCCAATCTACTCAAGCCGGCCCTGGCTCGGGGTGAGCTCCGTACGGTCGCGGCTACTACCTGGTCCGAATACAAGAAGTACTTCGAGAAGGATGCAGCCCTGGCTAGACGCTTTCAACCCGTCGCCCTGGAAGAACCGTCCGAAGAAGGTGCAACAGTGATTCTCAGGGGCTTGCGTGAGAAATACGAAGAATCGCATCAAGTGCACATCCGGGATGACGCAATCGTCTCTGCTGCACGTATGTCAAGCCGCTACATTTCCGGACGACAACGTCCGGACAAGGCTGTAGACCTGCTCGATACTGCAGCCGCACGGGTCAAGATCGGACTCAGCAGCCGGCCTGGTGTGCTGGAAGACAGACTGGAACGTGTCCGAATCCTGGAGCGAGAGCGCGGGGCCTTAGAACGAGACGGGCAAGCCGGAGTCCAGGTAGATAAGGAACGGATACGACAGCTGAAGAAGAAGATCACCAGCGAAAAGAAAGCTTTTGAACAGCTGGAAAAGCGCTGGAAGCAGGAAAACAAGGCAGCCACCAGGATTATCGAGCTTCGGAGCCAGAGCCGGGAAGCGAAGCCAGGGGCCGAGACGGCGAGTCTAAAGAAGAAGCGTCGACAGGCGGAAAAACAGCTGGAGAAGGCACAAGATGGTGAGCCGCTGATCAGCCTGGAAGTGAACCCCGACGTCATTGCCAGGGTGGTCGCAGACTGGACCGGAATCCCGGTCGGCAACATGATCAAGGACGAGGCAAGCCTGATCCTCGAGCTCGATGAGCGTCTTGGGTCCCGAATCAAGGGCCAGGATCACGCTCTCGAGATGCTTGCGAGAGGAATCGGAGCCTCCAAGGCGGGCCTCTCCGACCCCTCCACTCCCATCGGTGTATTCCTGTTTGTGGGTCCAAGTGGGGTCGGCAAGACTGAAACGGCGCTGAGCCTGGCAGAGACCCTCTTTGGTGGCGA
>JAUVSF010000144.1 GCA_030597245.1 Acidobacteriota bacterium | reverse complement strand
CGGCTGGGCAGGCCGATTACGTTGCGCGCCATTTCCAACGCGCTCCGAATCTCCCGAACACGAACGCCGGCCATTGTGGAAGATCTGGAGAGGAACCTGTTCTTCCTCGTTCGCCGAGACGGAGAAGAAGTGTCCTGGGCCTTTCCGGTGACGGTTGAAAATACCGGACACCATTTGGTTTTCAGCACAGGAGAACGATTAGACGCGGCCTGAGCGGAAGACGCGATAGCGACGCCCTTCGTGCAAGGGCAACTGCGGAAAAGCCCCCTCGTGGTAGAGATCAACACGACCTGTGCTCACTGTGGCAGCCCAATGGAGATCGTTGTCGACAATGACCTGGACTATCGAATCGTGAAGGGTGGTCGAACGCCGTTGGTGTTTGAGCCTGATGTTGACTGGAGCCAGTGCAAAGATCCACACATCATTGATGGATACTGACTTGAGTGCGTATTCTTCTGGTCAGAAGAACATGCTCGGGAGTATCGATCCACGGTTGATCAGGTGGATGGAACGTACTTGTCTCTTGATCAGAGCTGCTTCTCAACTCGGATAGTCCAGGGGGCGCTTTTCGCCTTCTGAGTGAAAGGGCAGGGGCCCAGATTGGACTTCGTCATCATGCCTAAGTAGCGTTAGCAGTCAATCACCGCACTGCTGCGCGTGTTCCTGTCCTGACCGTACGCCGCGCCCTCCATTCACGAATCAAGATCGAAAGCCCCCTCCGGTGCCTCGCGACGCAGCCTGGTGAGAAAAGCGGGTTAGGAGCCGTCGCTGTCGAGCACTACCGCTGCCACCGCGTATTCCCGGGCGTGGGTGATGGTGACAAGGGCGCGCTGCGCTCCTGAGGCAGCGAAGAATTCCTTTGCCTTACCGTAGAAGTTGAGCTCCGGCTTTCCTCTCTCTCCGGGGACTACTTCCACGTCTTTCCACCGGATACCTTCCTGCC
This sequence comes from Acidobacteriota bacterium, assembly GCA_030597245.1. Classification (GTDB taxonomy): domain Bacteria; phylum Acidobacteriota; class UBA6911; order RPQK01; family JAPXNP01; genus JAUWTT01. The sequence continues at coordinate 8,799 of JAUVSF010000144.1, read as the reverse complement.
AGCCCGTGCCGAGAGCTTTTAATGCGGCTTCCTTGGCCGCAAACCTTCCCGCGAAATGTTGGTAACGGTTCTTCCGCTCCCAGCAGTAGTCCAACTCGGCCTCGGTGAAAACTCTTTTAGCCATTGCGTCTCCACCCTGCAGGGCTTGGGTGATACGCCTTACTTCCACAATGTCAACGCCAATTCCGACAACCACGCTACTATGTTACCCTCGGCCAGGAATGTTTTGCCAATGGAATCTTGCTGGTCATACGTCACAGCTCGATAGAGAGAATCGCTTCTTTCATCGCACTTCGATACTTCTTGAGTCTCTCAACTAATTCAGGCTCCTTTCGACTCAAGATCTGGATTGCAAAGAGCGCAGCATTCTTTGCCCCGGCTTTACCGATGGTCATGGTAGCGACGGGGATTCCACCCGGCATCTGCACCGTGGCGTAAAGCGCATCAATCCCCTTCAATGGAGATGAGTCCAGCGGAACTCCAATCACGGGCAGGGTTGTATGAGCGGCCACAGCCCCGGCCAGATGTGCGGCATAACCTGCTCCTGCAATGATAACTTCGATTCCTCTCGCCTCCGCTTCTTCAACGTATGCCGCTGTCTCCGCAGGGGTACGGTGGGCCGACAGGATTCTCACTTCGTGACTGACCTCGAACTCGTTCAAAGTTTTTGCTGCAGGAGCCATAATGTCAGCGTCAGAAAGGCTTCCCATCAGTATTGCTACTTTCGGTGATTTCATCTTCGTTAATCCTGTGTAGTCTTATAGTCAGGTGACTTGATTCAATGAGGGTCGGCTGTTATCACTCGTGAACCATAAAGCGGTTGGAGTTTGGCTATTCGATACCCATTTTCCGCAGGCCCTTTGCAGCAATGTCTCGGCGGTAGTACATGCCCTCGAAATGAATTTTGTTGACCGCTTCGTACGTTCGTATGATAGCCGATTCGAGGGAAGACGCGAGGGAGGTTACCCCGAGAACTCTCCCGCCACTGGTCAGAGTCCGGCCATCGTCGAGTTTGGATCCGGCGTGAAAGACGATCGTGTTCGGGTCTTCCTCCGCCATTGAGATGCCCGTGATCTCCTTGTCCTTCTCGTAAGCACCCGGATACCCCGCCGAAGCGACAACTACGCAGACAGCAGCATCCGTGGTCCAGTCCAGCTGACAGCCCGCAACATCTCCGTCTGCCACTGCCAAAAAAGCTTCAAGCAGGTCACTCTTCAGCCTCGGCAAGACGGCCTGAGTCTCCGGATCACCAAAGCGCACGTTGTATTCGAGCACCTGGGGTCCCTTATCAGTTAGCATCAGTCCGGCATACAGAACTCCTTCAAACGGTGAACCCTGTTCCGCCATCCCCTTCACTGTTGGGCCGATGATTTCGTCCAGAACCCTCTGTCGCAAATCTGGGGTGAGAAGGGAGTCTACCGAATAGGCCCCCATGCCACCCGTATTGGGGCCCAGGTCTCCGTCAAAGATGGCCTTGTGGTCCTGAGAGGGAACCATGGGCAGGATATTCTCACCGTCGGTGAGAACCATGAAAGAGGCCTCTTCGCCTTGTAGAAACTCCTCGATTAAAACCCGGTTGCCGCTTTCGCCAAATTTCCGGTCCCGCATGATCATGGAGATAGCGGCGAGGGCCTCATCGAGAGTCTTCGAGATGATGACACCTTTTCCGGCTGCCAGGCCGTCTGCTTTAACGACAGTGGGGAACGTGAACCGGCCGCTCCGGAGAGCGGTTTCAGCTTCCGCAGCATCGTCGAAGACCTCAAATTCGGCAGTTGGAATATTGTGGCGCTTCAGGAAACGCTTGGTGAAGACCTTGCTGCCCTCGAGCTGGGCGGCCTCCTTTGTCGGACCAACAACCCTGAGGCCCTGTCCGCGAAACTCTTCTACAATCCCGGCTACCAGAGGGGCTTCAGGCCCGACAATCGTGAGTCCAATTCCCGAAGAACGGGCGAAATCGATCAGGCCGGTCAGGTCAGTATCCTTAAGCGGGACGTTCTTACCGAGAAGTGCGGTTCCTGCATTGCCGGGAGCGCAATAGACTTCCCCAACTTGCGGGCTTTGCTTCAACTTCCAGGCAAGCGTGTGTTCGCGGCCACCTGAGCCGACTACTAGGACTTTCACTGATTTCAGCTAAGCTACTTTCGAGCTGCTCTTGGGACTGCTTTCCGAACTGCTCTTGGAATCCGATTTGGATGACTTCTTGGCCGGTTTCTCCGATTTTTCCTGGGACGAACCGCCTGAGTTCTTTTTAGCGTAGTCATTTACATACCAGCCAGAACCCTTAAATCGGATAGCTGGAGCGGAAAGAACCTTCTCCAAACGTCCACCGCATTCCGAACAGTCCGCAAGGACAGGATCCGAGAATTTCTGAATTACCTCAAGCAAATTGTTACAGTCAATACAACGATACTCGTACAGGGGCATAAACTACTCCACCACCGAAAATCTTATACAGTCCTCGGAATATAAGATTCGACCTGCTGGTTGTCAAGTTGGCGCTTCTCCGTGCATTACGCGTGTTATGATCAGATCCGAAAAAAGTGAGAAGGTCAGCAGGCTGCATTTGTACAGTACTTGAAGCACGAGAACACTCCTTTATTTCTATGGATCGCCGTCAGTTGCCGGGCATAACCGGCAGCGACAAACTGAAGGTAAAAGCACTTGAATGAGTAGCATGGGATCGGGTCGCGTGGAGGACCAGGATGCTGAGTAGATGGCTAATTCGAGAGAACCTTGATTTCGTTGAGGAACGACTCGGGCGAAAGGGCTTCAGCTTTGATCGTGGGCGGTTTGTAGCCCTGGACGAAGAAGAACGATCCGCGCGGATTGATGCCGAGAGCCGGCGAGCCCTAAGGAACCAGACAAGTGGTGAGATAGCACGTCTGAAGAAAGAAGGGAAGGACGCAGGAGCGAAGATCGCCGCGATGAAGGACGTTTCCCGGCGGATCAAGGAGCTGGATGAGAGGTTGGCCGAGCTGGAAATCCGGATGCGAGATTTTCTGGCGGAAGTCCCCAACATTCCAGACCCAAGCGTGCCTGTGGGACCCGACGAGAGTGCAAACCGTGTAGAGAGGTTGGTTGGTTCGGTCCCAGTTTTTGATTTTCAAGTGAAGGATCACGTGGACATCGGGACCGCACTTTCGATACTGGACCCGGAGAGAGCAGCGAAGATTACTGGGGCGCGATTCACCTACTATTTTGGGGTAGGAGCTCGTCTCGAGCGAGCGCTCACCAATTTCATGCTGGACGTTCACACCAGGGAACATGGTTACGTTGAGGTGCTACCTCCGTTCATGGCGAATAGTCAGAGTTTCTTCGGAACCGGCAACCTGCCCAAGTTCGAGGCGGAGCTGTTCAAGGTACAGGACACGGACTACTATCTCATTCCGACGGCGGAAGTCCCAGTCACGAACATCTTCGCAGCCGAGGTTTTGAGTGAAGATGACCTTCCCGTCTATTTCACGGCTTACACTCCCTGCTTTCGGAGTGAGGCAGGGTCCTACGGAAAGGACACACGAGGCCTGATACGGCAGCATCAATTCAACAAAGTCGAGTTGGTGAAGTTCACTACGCCTGAGACTTCTTACGAGGAACTTGAGAAGTTGACCAGTAACGCGGAGGAGATTCTCAAGCGGCTCGAGTTGCCTTATCGGGTTGTTACCCTCTCGAGCGGGGACATGAGCTTCACTTCAGCAAAAACCTATGATATCGAAGTGTGGGTTCCAAGCCAGGGTACCTATCGGGAAATCTCTTCCTGCAGTAATTTTGAGGACTTTCAGGCTCGTCGTGCTAACATCAGATACAAACCTGTCGATAGTAAGAAGACCCGATTCGTGCACACGTTGAATGGTTCGGCGCTGGCAGTGGGACGCACTTGGGTAGCGATCGTCGAGAATTATCAGCAGGCTGATGGGAGTGTTGTGATTCCCGAGGCTTTGCGCTCTTACATGGACGGCCGGACCAAGATTGACCACAATGATTAGGTTCCACCTCGACAAAAGGGTTAAGCTTAACTTTTACGATCAAATTAAAGGCCAGCTTCTCTCGGCTATCTATTGCGGCAAGATCGAAGAGGGCGAACGTCTACCCTCTATTCGCGAGCTTTCGGAAGATCTGGGAGTCAACTACAAGACGATTCGGCGGATCTACCTCAAACTGGCCGAAGAGAATTACCTTAAGCTCGTTCGCGGTAGCGGTGCGTTCCTGAAGAAGAGAACCGGAAGAGATACCTATCGGCAAATGCGGAGGAGTGCGATCTTTCGGTTGCTCGGAGAGGTTTCTGAAAAGGCGAAGGGTCTGGGACTCTCTTCTGAGAAGTTTGGGCGCCTGTATACAGCCTATTCAACCGGCACAATCGATCGAAGGCTTCGGCTCGCAGTGGTCGATCATGAAGAAGAGGCATATATCTTCTCCCGGGAACTCAAGATGCGTACCGGTGCTGAGGTCTTCCCCGTACCTCTGAGTGAGCCCGACGCTGACCAGAGCAGAATCCTCGCGGAATCGGATTATCTGCTCACCACGAGTTGGCACATGGAGGAGGTTGGAGAGTTGGCCAGGAAGTTTAACCGGGAAGTCATAGAGATCAAGCCGAGTCACGAAATCTATACAGAAATCCTCGAGGCAGCACGCCACCAGAACATCGCCATAGTGATTCAGGATGAGCGAACGATGCATGCCTCTTGGGATATCTTCATGAATTTGTATCATCCAACGACAACAAAGAAATTCTGGATCGCTCCGATTGATCGTGAAGACCTTGTTGAGAAGATCATCGACGAAGCCGATCTGATCTTTGTTTCGCCGATGTGCTGGGACGAAATGCGCAAGAGAACCCCGGCTGACAAAGAGCTGAAGACTTACGAGAATTTCATCTCCGAATCGACCATCGACTATTTGAAGGAACTTCAGTTGCTCGGTTGAGCCCCACCCTTCGTTATGAGGAAGATTACTGAGGCTTACATAAAGAGCCTGCCTAAAGCTGAAATCCATATTCACTTGGAGGGCTCAGTCACGCCCGAGAACCTCCTGCGGCTAGGAGAGAAGCATAAGACTGAGCTTGCAGGAATGGATCCGGATAAGGTTAGGGAGAAGTTCTTTGAGTATGGGGATTTCTACGATTTCTTGGAGACTTATAAGCTTGTTTGCCGGCATCTTCAGTCCGCAGAAGACTACCTTGAGACGCTGAGAGACCTGGGGCGGTATTTTCAGCGCGAGAACATTCTCTATGCAGAGGTGATCTTCACTCCTTCGATTCCCTGGAGATTTGGAAGGGATGGGGCAGAGGTCCTTGGCGTTCTCCTGGAGGAATCAGCGAAACTCGAGAAATCCTCTGGGGTTCGCATCCGTTGGATTCTGGACTGTGTTCGTCAGTTCGGAAGAGAGGCCGCAGAGAGAACGGCGGAATTGGCGTGGCAGTCACGCGCCCAGGGGGTAGTTGGGGTCGGGCTCGGTGGTGATGAGCAAGCGGTTCCACTTAGTGAATATGAAGAGGTCTTCAATTGGGTGCGAGCTCATGAGCTGTTCGTCCATGTTCATGCCGGTGAGATCGGTGAGCCTTCCGAAATCTGGGATGCTTTACAGATACTGGGCGCAAATCGAATTGGACATGGGATTCAGGCGTCTCGAGACTCCAAACTCATGGAATACCTGCGTGACCATGCCATCGGGCTGGACATTTGCCTGACCAGCAATGCGAAGACCAAAGCTTGGCCGCTCATATCTGAGCATCCCTTCCCGTTGTTGTTTAAGAGGGGAGTGCCTTTGACACTCAACACCGATGATCCGGGCCTGTTCGAAGTCGATCTCGGAACAGAGTACAAGAAAGCGGTCGATTTCTTTGAGTTGCAGGAGGAGGACCTGCACCGGATTATTCTGCAAGGTATCCGATCATCTTTTTTGCCGCATGACGAGAAGATGTCTCTTATGCAGCTCTTTCGCGACAAGATCCCAGGCAGCGGCGAATGACCTTCGTACGATGTCCTGGGCGCATCGTTGGGGGCGTGTTGCAGAAATAGACCCCACGATTAACTCCCAACTCCCAACTCCCAACTCCCAAGTACCAAGCCCCAAACAAGGTCGATTCAATGAACTCAATATCTTGGCTTTTTCACCGGCTATATTTCAGTCGGTTAGATGGTTCCTGCAAGGGATTTTGAAGTTTGGATTTAATTGGGAATTGGTTCTTGGGATTTGGGAATTCGAGCTTGGTCTGTTGGGTTTGGGCAACAGACCCTTGATGCCCCGGGTCTATGACCCATAATCACGGGAGTTTCTTCGGCTGACGTTGATCTGATTGTTCTTGACGGCGTTTCGAGTGGCCGTCAACACTCCGAACAGTGATTTTCTGGGCAAATCGTCAATGAACGGTGAAATAATAAACCCTAAGCCAAAAGGGATCTTCCTGCTCAAGGAAATGGTCCGGCATTCAGCGAAGACTCCGCCTTCAACCTCTTCGAATCGCCAGTACGCGTAGAGTTTCCACATGAACCCCTGGCCTTCGCCATCTGGGAGTTCGCGTTCGGAAGGCTTGCCGGGATGATCGACCTCACTGATTCGTGTACTGTACGAACGAGAGTGCCAGCGCTTTTCGTCCACCTGGTAATAGGTGACCTCGTGCTCCGTGCTGAAAACGACCGTGATGATCTGCTTCTTCTTCAACCGGAGGTATCCACGCAACCGGTTACCATTCATCTCCAACAGCTTGGAATCAACAACCTCCGGGTAGATATCTTTGTGGTGGTCGTAATCCTTGAGCATCTCTATGACTTCATCCAGGGTTGCCGGGATGAAAACTGCACCGATCCAGTCATGGATGAGGCCATCCTTAATCTTGATGCTCTTCTTTGCCCCTACCCTGTCAATATGGATATTTCCGTCTCTGAGTCTCTCGCGTTCGCCTGGCAGACTATCGACCCAGAGGTAAGGCTGTTCCCCTCTGATCGCTTTATTCATGGATGCTTCTGCTGAAGCAACGTACGCTTCAAACTCGCTGCGAGTTTGATCCTTAAGCTTTGCGGCCGTCGCAGTACTTAGTAAAAAGAGTGACGCGACTACCAAAGGCAGTTTTCGCATGCCCGGTAAACCTTTCTTCTGCAGGCCGTAGCGTACCAAGGCCTGGTTCAATAAGATGTCCTTAGTCCGACTGAAATTGCGAAAAATGGGCAACACCGCCCGTGTTTCAGCATTTCTCAGTGGAAATGTGGTTCCAAACTGTGATGCCTGCACCCTCTACCCAGCTTTCAAGGAATGCGAGTAGAGAGGGCAGGCGTTATCTATTCGCCTACAACAGCTGCCGCCTACAGTCGTTCAAGGCAGTAAAGCTTCCGCGTGTTCAGGATTGTCGAGATGATCAGAATGACAAACATCGAGCCGGCTGCCACGATTCCACCTACGTCGAAGAACAGCATTTGTCTCCCAAAGATTTCAACCGTGGGCCGACTGATCAGAATGAGATTGCCAACCATCAGGAGGGCTCTCAGTTCAGTCGGGCCAAAAATCCCGTAGGAGATCTTGAAGACTCCTACCGACGAAGTCGCCAGGTAAATATTGATGTTCAGTAGCAGGTAGGAAATCAGAACTGCTACGGCCACCCAGGGAGACATGTAGCCACTAAGAGCCATTCCAGCCGTCAAGAAGAGCACACCGTAGTTGTCGAGGATGTGATCTACGTAGTAGCCGTAACGTGGCCGGAGGCGGTTCCGGTAGCGTGCCAGGGTTCCATCCAGACTATCGCCAAACCAATTAACGACAATCCATAGATTGACCACGTGAAGCAGCAGCGGATTCCACTGGCTGAGGTAATAGAAAACACCCGCCAGAAACATACCTGCAAGGCCAAGTAAAGTCAGATGGTCAGAGTTAACCCAACTTGGCATTCGAGCTGCAAGCCACTTCAGAGCGGTAGCCTCGGCGGAGGTCAGAATGCTTTTCAGTTCACGTTTGTGCTTCTCTACAGTTATTGCTTCCATAAGAGTTTCTCCTTAGCGGCTGCCTACTAAGCAAGACCTATGCCAACCGCAAGAATCGTGGGTACTCAGGGTTTTTGCGCCTGACAGGTTGGATGACCGCAGTGGATCGTTGCAGTCAATGCTATGGTTTCCTTGCGGGAGTCGGAGCGTGTGGGGCCGAATACAGACCATTGGCGGCTGGACAGACTAATTCCCTGCGCGGATTACGGTGAAGATTGCCTGGCAGAGTTATTTGGGCTCCTCGTGAGTTGGCTCTGAGAACGTGATTGAGCTGGAAACGCTGAATCGTCTGTGGTCAGAGTACTTGCTTGTCAACTCTACTCGGAAACCCTTGAATAGCAGGAAGCGGCCTTTGCCTGAAAAATGGGCCTCAGCCGGGAGCCAAACTTCACCGTTTATTTTGCTACGCTGGAAGCTCATGGTAGCTCCTCTGTGGAGCTTGGCCAGAATCCCGAGTCCAAAGGACGCATTCTCAATCAGATCGGCCTCTATCCGTACCAACTGAAAATCCTCATCGCAGACCCAGGCTTTCCCTGAGATCTTCTTGAGTAGCTTTACTTCCTTGACCCTGGGTTTGTAATCGGGGCGAGGAGAGAAACCGATCAAGTAGGTCGAATATTCTCCCACCGACCCTCGCCCAAGAAGTTCGAACTTATACAGGCGGAATACGTCGTCAATAGCCCTCTGTTCCTTTTCGCCTTCTTCTTCCTCCCTGAGGCGCCGCGCTTCCTCGTCGGAGATTCCCTTTTTACGCAGCTTCTTCTCCCACTTCTCTACACGCTTCCGGTACTTTCTGTCTTGCTTCTCCAAGTCCTTGTTTGACACGAGTTCG
>JAUVSF010000323.1 GCA_030597245.1 Acidobacteriota bacterium | reverse complement strand
GCCCTGATGGAGAGAGTCACGGAGTTCAATGATCAGGTGTTTTACGACGTGTCCACGTGGACTCTGCCCCTGGCTTTTGGTGTAGAGGTCGCTGAGTTCAAAGGGAATTCCGAGGCGCACACGGGAGCAAGGGTCACCACTCCCCTGACGCCTTCAGGCTCCCTAACCGGGAAACAGGCAAGATACAGTTATCTGGTGGAGTGGGAGAACTACTTGTCACCTCGAGCGCTTTACCGGCTTCAACAGTCAGGGATCAGTGTGCGACTCCTGAAGAAGCCTTCAGTCACCGAAGTCGCCGGCATCCGGAGGACGGTCAATCCCGGGACACTGATCGTGCCGGTGACTCAGAGTCAGGTCGAACCTCAGGTGGTTCATGAAACGGTAGCCAAGATAGTGGAACTGGACGGCGCCACAGTGTTCGGAGTGTCCACGGGCCTGACACTCTCAGGGCCTGACCTTGGAAGTCCTTCCTCTACCCCTCTCGAGATTCCGCGGATCGCCTTGCTCTCTGGAGATGGAGTCAGAGCATCTCAGATTGGAGAAGCCTGGTTTCTACTTAATGAGCGAATGGGGGTCCCTGTTTCCCTGCTGGATGAACGGAGAGTAGGCAAAACAGACTTGAGCCGATACAACACGTTGATTCTGGCCGGAGGATCGCATTCGCACTTGTTAGAAGATGACGTCGAGAAACTCAAAGCCTGGATGAACCAGGGTGGGCTGCTTATTATCATCCACGGGGGTGTCAAGTGGGCTGTGTCCAAGGAACTGGTGGCTGAAAAGTTACTGGAGATTCCGAAGGACACAACCCAGGTTCAATATGCTGAAGTGGGAACCAGAAAACGCTCTCAGTCTATCCCCGGTTCGATTTTTCGAGCGCAATTTGATCCCACACATCCCGTGGCTTTTGGATTGGGACAGGAACTCGCTCTGTTCCGGAACCATGACCTGGTGCTCGAGCTGTCGGAAATCCCCGGGGCCAACGTCGCTGTTTATTCGGAGGATCCTCTGCTGAGCGGTTACAGCCCAGAATCCAAAGTAGAAATCCTTCAAGGAACTCCAGCTGTCGTGGCCAGAAAAATGGGAAAGGGTGCCGCAGTACTTTTTCTGGATGATCCGAACTTCAGGGCATTCTGGTATGGCACGAGCACTCTATTCCTCAACGCAGTGTTCTTCGGCAGAGCGTTCTGAACCTGAAAATGATTATCTGGAAGGATAGTAGTTCTTTCAACCGGGAAAACCCAACCGTATGACGATATCGAGGGATGAGCTGTTCTCGATGCTCAGGCTGGCCCTGCCGGTAGTAGTTGCAGAACTAGGCTGGGTTTCGATGTCGATCGTCGATACCATGATGGTTGGGCGTCTCGGAGCGGAAGCCATCGGCGCTGTGAGCGTTGGCAGTAGCCTTTTCCTCGCAGCTGCGATCTTCGGGATTGGACTTCTCCTGGGTCTTGACACATTCATCTCTCAAGCATTCGGCGCTGAAAACCACTCTGAATGTCGACGGTGGTTGGCCCACGGAGTTTTCTTGAGCCTGTTTCTAACCCCTCCTTTGACCGGAGTTGCACTGCTGCCAATCCTGTTTCTGGACGAATGGGGAACGAGTCCCGAGGTGCTGTCCCTTGCAGTACCCTACTTGAAGACCCTGGCCTTCGGAGTCTTGCCACTTCTTCTCTACACCTCTTTCCGACGTTATCTGCAAGCCCTCTCGAAAGTTGGAATCGTCATGTTCGCCCTCGTCACAGCCAATCTCGTTAATGCAGCGGCAAACTGGATTCTGATTTTCGGGAATCTAGGCTTTCCTCCGCTGGGGGTCGAGGGCGCAGGGTGGGCTACCTTTGTCTCCCGCTCCTACATGGCCATCGTTCTTTTCGCATCTATTCTCCACGCAGAACGTCATCGTATAGGGGCCTTCATCAAGGAGTTGTCTCATTTCGAAAAGCAACGCCTGAAAGATCTCCTCAGCCTCGGCCTCCCAGCCGCAATCCAGCTCACCTTGGAAATCGGAGTGTTTGCCACGGCCACCGTCCTGGCCAGCCGTCTTGCCCCCGTCTCTCTTGCGGCCCATCAAGTTGCGCTGGCCACAGCCTCCTTTACCTTCATGGTGCCTCTAGGCGTATCCGCTGCAGGTGCGGTTCGAGTCGGCCAGGCCATGGGTCGGGGACGGCCGGACCAAGCAGCAGATTCAGGTTGGATGGCGTTAATTGTCGGATCAGCTTTCATGGCATTCGCCGCTTTGATGTTCCTGAGTTTTCCGGTGCAGATCTTGCAGCTTTATACCCTGGAAACGGCAGTCATCTCGGTCGGCGTCCCGTTGCTCGCGATCGCTGCATTCTTCCAGATTTTTGACGGTTTACAGGTGATATCGACAGGGGTCCTCCGAGGCACAGGTGAGACCCGCACTTCAATGAAAGCTAATCTTGTGTGCCACTGGCTGTTGGGTCTGCCGATCGGTTATGTCCTCTGCTTCATTCTGGATTGGGGAGTGTTTGGTCTCTGGATTGGCTTGAGTGCCGGCTTGACTGTAGTTGGAATCTGGCTCGTTTCTTTCTGGTCCTTCAGAACCCGGCAAATAGGCTGGGGAGTGGCAAATGATAAATGACGAACCGGTGATCGGTTAACCGTTATCGGTTATCGGTAAAACCGGGTGTTGGGATGTTGGCAGGGATCTCGATCTTCGTGGCTGACATCTTGGTGTCCTTGCCTTGGTGGTGAATCTTAACCGATTACCGATAACCGATCACCGATTCCCGCTACAATGCTCTCAACAGATGATCGATTGGAAAGAGATTGACACCGTATTCCTTGACATGGACGGGACCCTACTCGACCTTCATTTCGACGACTTCTTCTGGAGGGAGCACGTCCCCAGGCGTTACGCAGAAAAGCATGGGCTGGAATTCGACGAGGCCTTTGATCACTTACTGGCTCGGTACAAAGACATCGAGGGGACAATGGACTGGTATTGCCTCGATTTCTGGTCGAAAGAGCTGGGCATGGATATCCCTCTGCTCAAGAAAGAGATAGACCACCTGATAGCTGTTCACCCCTATGTCGTGGAGTTTCTCGATTCAGTTCAGTCTATTGGAAAGCGTCGAGTTCTCGTAACCAACGCTCATGGGAAAAGCTTGTCTTTGAAAATGGAACGTACTCGCCTCGGAGGACACCTCGATGCGCTTGTCTGTGCCCATGATCTGGGCCTCCCGAAGGAAGACGTCAGGTTCTGGAAGCATCTGGGCAAGATAGAACGGTTCGAGCCGAGCCGTACGCTCCTGATTGACGACAGCCTTCCCGTCCTAGAGTCGGCGCGAGAATTCGGAATCCGACACCTCCTGGCAATCCGACAGCCTAACACCCAGGGCCCAATCCGACAGATCGACACTTTCCGCTCGATCTCCACTTTTGCAGAGATCATGCCAACAAGGTAGGGCGTGGAACTCTCCCCTCAGCTTGCCAACAAAAGGGACTTCAAGGTAACCTTTGTGACTGCCCGGGTTGGGCACTTTTTGAACGGGAATCAGATGGCATGTCTGCAAAAAAATCCGAGGAAATCCGATGATCAGTAAACGACTTCTTATTTCACTGTGTACCGTCACGCTGATAGTGACGGGTACAGGTGTCTGCCTGGCCGCATCCAATGTGCTCGAGATCAAGTGTGTCGATCAGAATGGTGCTCCGATCCAAAAGGTTGTGGTCAATATTCAGGCTATTGGCAATAACGATGAAAAGGACAAGGAGACCAACAAAGAAGGGCTTGCGGTCTTCAACAAACTGGATGACGACGTGTACAGAATCTGGGCCAGACTGGATGGTTTTGTCCCAACTTATCATGAGTTTGTGTCGCTCTCCGGAGGGTCAACTGAATCAGTCACGCTCTCTCTGGAACCCGGCGATTCCAGCCGGAAACTGTATTTCGAAGACCCTGCTTTGATGCAACAGGCAACCCGCCTGCTGGAAGAAGGTATTCAAGCCATAACTGCCGGGCAGTTGGAGGTTGGTGAACAAAAGATCAAGGAATCCTTAGCCATCCAGCCGTCTAATCCACTTGCCCACCATAACCTCGCTATCATCTATATTCAGAGCAACAAGTGGGACATGGCCAAAGCCAGCCTCGAAGAGGAAACCGAAATGCTCGAAGCGGCCATTGCGTTCACCAAAGACGATGCCGGCGGCCTGAAGCAGCAATACGCCATTACCGAGGAGTTGTTGAAATCTCTTCCCACGCGCAAGGTTGCCGCCGAGGCAGACCAGGCGATGAAACAGAAGCAGTACGACGTGGCGGTGATAAAACTGGACGAGATGCTTGCGTATGATTCAAGTAATCACCGCATCTACTTCTACAGGTCGATGGCCCTTTCACAACTGGATCGGATGGATGAGGCTATTCAAGACATTAATAAGGCTGTTGAACTCGAGCCCGGGGAGGAAGCCTATACAGACTTCAAGGCCAACCTTGAACAAAGGGTTGCAGCTGAGGAAACAGATCGGGCGAAAAATGCCGTTCTAGAACTGAAGGAGCTGAACAAAGAGGGCAAACATGAAGAGGTGCTGGCCAAATTCGATGGCGTTCAGGCAATGGCCACGGACGATTTGCAGGGTCCGCTTTGGGCGGCAAAGGCAAACGCCCACCTCGCTCTTGAACAATATCCGGAAGCCTTCGAAGCGCTCGAGAAACTCTGGGCAGCGGACAATAAACCAGTGGATCAGGGTTTCTATGACCTGGGTCAGCAGTTGGCCAAAAGAGGGAAACAGCAGGAAGCCCGTTTGGCCTACGAGAAATCCCTCGAGATTGATCCTGACTTCGCCGAGGCGCATTACGAACTCGGGATGATCTACTTCTACGACGATGAAGATAAGGTCGCTGCACGAAAGTCCCTCGAAAGGTATGTAGAAATCGGCAAGGACGAGGCACACATCAGCAATGCGACGTCGGTGCTTGCCGTTATGGACAAATAGTCCTCGAGATTCTAGACCGGAAGTACATTGCGTCCCAGTACTCGGATTGCAGGGAGAACCGTTATGGACAGGCGTGGATTCATGGCTGCAAGTTTGGGTGGAGCGGTGGCAGGAGTAGCCGCCAGGACCGCCTTGGGTAACACAGTGAACTCCTCAGGTCACAGATTTCAGCTCAAGTATGCACCGCATTTCGGGATGTTCAGGCATCATGCGGGATCAGATCCAGTCGATCAGCTCAAATTCATGGCGGACCAGGGCTTCACAGCCATGGAAGACAACGGAATGATGAACCGTCCGGTTGAGCTTCAGGAAAAGATCGCCGCTGAGATGGAGAGACTCGGGATGCAGATGGGTGTCTTCGTTGCTACGGGAGATTTTCGGGAAGTCACCTTTGCCTCGAACGATGAAGATATGAGGAACAAGTACCTCGGCGACCTCCGAAAAGCAGTCGAAGTTGCCAAGCGAGTGAATGCCAAGTGGTGTACCGTCGTCCCAGGCTGCTTTGACCCCGGTTTGGAGTGGGACTACCAGACAGCCAACACAATTGACAATTTGAAACGTGGTGCGGAGATCTTCGAACCACATGGGCTGGTCATGGTCCTTGAGCCACTCAATCCCTTCCGGGACCACCCGGGCCTTTTCCTCACGAAGGTCCCCCAGGCGTACATGATCTGCCGATCCGTTGGAAGTCCAGCCTGCAAGATCCTCTTCGACATCTATCACCAGCAGATCACTGAGGGGAACCTGATTCCCAACATGGATAGCTCATGGGAAGAGATCGGCTACTTCCAGATTGGGGACAACCCAGGTCGGAATGAGCCGACGACTGGTGAAATCAACTATCGGAACATCTTCAAGCATATCCACGGAAAAGGGTACGACGGCATCCTGGGGATGGAACACGGGAACTCGCAACCAGGGAAAACTGGAGAAACGGCCCTCCTGGAAGCGT
>JAUVSF010000498.1 GCA_030597245.1 Acidobacteriota bacterium | reverse complement strand
CAGTACGACGAACCAGAGACGTCCCATGTATCCCGACTTCGGTCGGGTAACGTTGATCGAAGGGGTGGGGAACTCCAGCTACAATGCTATGCAGCTTACTGTTGAGAAGAGGTTTTCCGGGGGCTACTCGATTATGGGTAACTACACCTGGAGCCATGCAATCGACAACAACCAGGGCTCGGCCAACAAGGGGACCGGAACCTCGGTTACCAACCCGCTGGATCAGTCGATCGACCGGGGTACGGCGGACTTTGACCGGACTCACGTCTTCAACTTTTCCGGCCTCTGGGAGTTACCGGTGCACTTTGATAACAGCGTCACCGAAGCCATCCTGGGAGGTTGGAACGTGACTACAATCATCTCCCTCTACAGTGGGGATCCGTTCTTCGTCCAAAGCGGGGTGGATAATGCCCGAACCGGACAAGGTGGCCAGCGAGCCGACCTGGTAGGCAATCCGGACCCAGGGGATCAGACCAAAGGAGAAAAGATTGAGGAGTACCTGCCCAAAGACGCGTTCGCTCAGAACGCGCTGGGTACGTATGGAAATCTAGGGCGAAATGTCTTTCGTGATGAAGGTTTTACTTCCTTGGATCTGGGGGTCCATAAGAGGTTTCTAGTTGCAGAGGGTGCGTATGCCGAGTTCCGGTTTGAGATGTTCAACGCTTTCAATCATACCAATCTCGGCGGGCCGACCACGTCCATGACTTCCGGCAACTTCATGAAGATCACGTCGGCGGCTGAACCTCGGATTCTCCAGTTCGCGCTGCGTTTTGTCTTTTAGTCTCCTTCCGCTTAAAGAGAATGGAAAGGGCCGGGTATATTGACCGGCCCTTACCATTTGAGGTGTCAAGTCGTCTACCCTGATCTGAGTCGGAGCCAAGCTATGAAAAGATCGATTCTGCTGATCTGCCTCCTGGCGTTGACTACGTCTGTGGCCTTCGCCCAAAAAGAGTCTGCTTCTGTCAAGCATGTCATGGTTTACCACGAAGCCGGCATGTTTGGTGGCTGGCCTGCCAATCACGGTATCTGGTCCTGGGGAAATGAGATCCTGGTGGGTTTCTCGAAGGGATATTACCTGGATCTCGGCGACCGGCATCACATTGACCGGGAAAAACCCGAATTCCACATGTTGGCCCGCAGTCTTGACGGAGGCGAAACCTGGACCATAGAGGACCCGGGCGCCAAGGGATACCTTCTCACCGAGGGAGGGTTCCTTCATGGAGTCCCGCGGCCGGATGTCAGCATCCCTGAAATGGAGGATTGTGAGGGTGGAATCGATTTCACGCACCCCGACTTCGTAATGGCCACACGGACCAACAGTATAGGTTCTGGGATCTCTCGCTTCTTCTACTCGTACGACCGCGGCCACACCTGGGAAGGCCCCTTCCGGCTCCCCAATTTCGGGGCGCCCGGGATCGCAGCCCGCACCGACTACATCGTCGACGGCGAGAACGACTGCATGCTCTTCCTGACGGCCGCCAAAGCGAACGGCGAGGAAGGTCGGCTTCTGTGTGTTCGTACCAAAGATGGAGGGAAGACCTGGAAGCTCGTCTCCTGGATCGGCCCCGAACCGGAAGGTTTCGAGATCATGCCTGCCTCGGTACGGCTTTCCGAGACGGATATTCTGGTGGCAGGCCGGGACCGGGAAGGGGACCGGAGATGGATATCTGCCTACCTCTCCAAGGACAATGGCGAGACGTGGGAAAAACTGGATAATCCCGTAGAGGACTGCGGCATCGGGAATCCCCCGGCCATGATCAAGCTGAATGACGGTCGTATCTGCCTGATCTACGGTTTCCGCGGCGAACCGTACAGCATACGTGCCAGGCTCAGCAGCGATGGCGGGCAGACCTGGAGTGGCGACCATGTCCTGAGGGACGACGGTGCCAGCCGGGACATCGGCTACCCCAGGGTGGTCCAGCGCCCCGACGGTAAAGTAGTGGCCCTCTACTATTTCAATGACCTAAAGACCGGTCCGGAACGCTATATCGGCGCCACGATCTGGACCCCTCCCCCACGCTAGGGATCTGGCCCCTCGAACCTGCCGACACCAGAACGAAAGGGTCTGTTGCTCAAACCGGAACAGCAGAAGTTAGAAGCTCGAAGCTCGAAATTCGAAACCAGCACGAAATCAGAAGACTAAGGTCTTAACGACTTAAAGTGACTGTTTCTGAATAGCTTATTAGCGAAAGCCTGTCTCAGCCATTAGATATTCGAGTTTGAGATTTGTTTCGAATTTCGAGCTTCGGGCTTCGGATTTGGGTGGGATGCCCTTTTGGGCAACGCACCCGAACGTTATGCCCCATTTATTTTTCTCGGCCACGATTGATTCTGACGAATCGACTGAGTGAGGAGAGTGGCCGGCGAACCTGGGTGCGACCTCGGCGAGGAAGGCTGTTCAAAAACAAACAGCTCAGTCACTTCAGGATGTTTTACGATTGAGGCCTCGAGCTCGGTCACTGCAGGGTGAATTTCTGGACCAGAGCCTGCGATTTGGGGGGGGCGCCATTTTCTTGGATTATTTCACCGATCTACGAAAACGGTACGCCAGGATCTTCATCGAGATCAGCGGCTGAGCTTACCGCGAAGTACGGAGGTTAAGACGTCCATGTTCAGAAAACCTACTGCAGTCCTTACCTTTCTCGTTTGGCTGGCCTCAGTTCACCTCATCGCTCAACAGCAACAGACATCCCAGCAACCGTCCCAGGCACCTCAGACCCAGCAACCGTCCCGGGACACAAGCCGCGTCAAGCGTGAGATTCCTCTCTATCTCGTCGGAGTTGTTGCCATGGAGGATGGGACCCCTGTATCTGAGCCTTTACGCATCGAGTTTGTCTGTGATGGTGACGTCAGGAGACAGACCTACCTCGATCCGCAAGGGAATTTCACCTTTGAGGTTGGAACAAAACAGCCGCAGAGTTGGATGGACGCAGGCGTTTCCGGCCGGGAGAAAGACGTGTGGGGTGGAGACAGCTCCACGCCCTGGAGAAGCGCATCCACGATGGACGCGGCAGGGACTTCAGGCCTGGGGAGAGTCAATTTTAACGGATGTGAAATCCGTGCTCATCCCAGAGCCGGCTATGTCTCGAATCTCATCGTGCTGGGTTCGCGGAGTGTCTTTGACAAACCCGACGTCGGCACCATTGTGCTGCGTCGTGTGTCGCCCAGCAGCAGATCAACAATCAGCCTGGGAAGCCTCGCGGCGCCACCGGCAGCGAGGAAAGCCCTTGAGAATGCTCAGAAGGAGCTGGCTAAGAATGAACCCAAGACCTCAAAAGCCATCAAAGAGCTCGAGAAGGCGGTAAACCTGCACCCCGAGTTTGCTGCCGCCTGGCATTTACTGGGACAGACTCGTACCGGACTTAATGACCACGACGGAGCCCGTCAAGCTTTCCTACGTGCCATCGAAGCTGATGAAAATTACCTTAGTCCTCATCTCGAATTAGCACGCCTGGAGCTGTCACAGGAACGCTGGAAAGAGACCTGCGGGGCGACGGAGCGCCTCTTGAAGTTGGACCCGGGACACCCGCAAGGGCGCTATTTCGACGGTCTGGCCAACTTTGCCCTGGAACGGTATGAGAATGCAGAGGAGTCTTTTCGTTTCCTGGGTGAAAACGGGCATACTCAACAGTATCCCCAGATTCACTTCTACTTGGGAATGATCTGCGGCCGCCGAGGTGAGATCGATGCTGCAAGCTGGGAATTACGCTCCTATCCGGAGACTACACCCGAGCAGGGGGTTCCTCAGAATCTGAGGGAGCTCATACACCAACAACTGACGATTTGGGAGCAGGAAAGCCTGACCAGGAAGGCGAACCAATCCGCTTCAATGTCGTCTGAGCCTCCGCCAAACCAGTGACGGCTGTTTGCCTTCAAAGCACACCCAGCCTCTCAGGCAGCCGACCGAAGAATGCCCATCAAGAATCTCGAAGTCCTTCTAGCAAGGAGTTAAGGTAGCCCCGGACTCAGGAGACTGAAAGCCAAGACCGCAAACAAGGGGTAGGCTAGCCAGTCTTAGACATTCCTTTCGACTTAACCAACTTG
>JAUVSF010000403.1 GCA_030597245.1 Acidobacteriota bacterium | reverse complement strand
CCCCCGGGGGGCTCGCCTCCAACCCACGGACCACCATACTTCATGAATTCAGGCTCTTCCAAAGTGCTTCCGGAATCGCCGGCCTTCCAGCCAGGGATGTGGTACGGCTTGGCTGATTCCATAGACATCTTCTCCCATTTGGCGGCCCAGCTACTGTCACCTTCCGTGACTTTCAGATTCTCCGGGTCAAAATGGAAGACTTTCCCTTCTCGATAGCTACGCGCGCCTAGATTCACTACCACAATCGCTGCAGCTCCTAAATCGGGGGGATTATTGCACATCTGTTGGTCACCCGCGTCAATCGCTTCCAGCCAGTTGGCGAAATGAGCAACCGTTGTATTCTCGATCGTTGGCTCGACTTCAATGCGTTTAGGCGCTACTTCCTCGCCAATGACTCGCCTCGATTCCGGCACGAAGTCAAAGCCCGTGAACCCTTCCCCGTTTCCAAACACGAACGAGCCGTGGTGACCACGAATGAGCTGTCGGATGGGAGTACCGGCGTTACACATGGTTGCTGTAACCAACCCCTGGACCCCTTCGTTAAAGTCCGCTGCGACTGTCGCAACATCGGGAACGTCCCGACCATCATATTCCAGGAAGATGCCGCCTGAACCTACGACGCGTCCTGGATATCGAAGACCTGTAGCCTTCAGCATGAAAGTGGTTCGGTGGACAAACAAGTCGGTGTACAGCCCCGCGCCGAACGGCCAAAATCTTCGCCACTGGCGGAAGATCGTTCTGTCAAATGGGACATCGTCCGCCAATCCTTCTTCCACTCCCAACCACTTTTCCCAGTTGATCGTGGACGGGTTCATCTTCTCCTCGAGTCTGTAAGAACGCCATTGACCAATCGAAGAGTTCCTGAAGAACTCGGTCTGATACATCAGAACCTTCCCAATGTAGCCATCACGAAGCATCCGATTGACTGTTTTCAAGACGGGAAGGCTGGTGGACTGCACTCCTACCTGCATCACTTTGCCGGTCTTTTTCCAAGTTTCAACCACTTGCAGGGCTTCTTCCACGGTCTTGGTCATCGGTTTCTCGCAGTAGACGTCAAGCCCTGAATCGAAGGCGTCCACAATCTGTTTCCCATGCCAGTGGTCGGGAGTCCCGATACACACCGCGTCAAGGTCTGCCTTTTCGTACATTTCAAGATAATCGAGATATTTCTCCGGCATTTTCCCGGTCTTTTCGCGAATATAGTTCGCCGCACGGTCCTGGTACTCACTGTAGACGTCACAGACAGCTGCCAACTCAATATTGACACCCTGCTCCTGGAAAGCTGCGAGTGGTTGGACATGCCCCCTGAAACCCCGGCCACCGGGACCGACAAAGCCAATCCTCAGCGTTTCATTACTTCCGAGTTTGGGCAACGGTGTCGCAGAAGCACCGGACGCCACCACACTCGCGACGGCACCTGCAGCCGCGGATTGCTGGAAAAAAGCTCGTCGGTTCAACTCTTTCTTCGGCATTGCTTGGGTCTCCCTGTATTTGAATCAGTCAACCGTTTCTAAACCGGGGCAGAGCATCTCGATTGAGACAACACCCTTGACGATTCTGGAGTCTCTCAGCTGAATTATCAAGCACTAAGACCAGGACGGTTCCGAACCGAACGGCTGGGGAAGGGCCGATGATCTCAGACGACCTCCTCTCAACGGGTCTTGAATCGACGGCTTTGATGAAACCTCCGGATGCTGTTAATGCTGGTGCTCAGATTGCCTGTGGCCTTCCGGGAATTGACTTTGCTGCGTTGTCGACTAGATCATAGAATTACTTAGGAGTCTGCTTCTCATCAGTTGAGGTGACGCCATGACGAAAACAATTCCGATAACGCGGAGTTTAAGGATGACAAGAGTTCCACTTCTTTTCCTACTTATCCTTGTTTCACCCCACCTTCTTGGCCAGACGAAGGTCAAACCAGGATTCAACCTGTTTTCACCCGCACAGGACGTGGAAATAGGTGAAAAGTCAGCTGAAGAAATCGAGCAGAAACTACCGATCATTGAGGAACCGTCGGTTCAAGACTACATCGGACAAATCGGCCGGCGCCTGGGCGAAGTCATTCAAGGCCCTGATTTCCCCTATCAGTTCAAGGTGACAAACCTCTCTGATATCAATGCTTTTGCCCTGCCCGGCGGTTTCATGTACATCAATCGCGGGCTTATTGAAGCAGCGTCCACTGAGGCTGAATTGGCCGGGGTAATGGCTCATGAGATGGCACACGTAGCGTTGCGTCACGGCACTAATCAAGCCTCCAAGGCGTATCTCGCTCAAGCCGGCTTCGGCATACTCGGTGGGTTGTTTGGAGGCAATACCTCCACCGGTCAGGTGGTTGAGGCAGTGGGCGGCTTTGGACTCAACGCCGTCTTCCTGAAGTTCAGTCGTTCAGCGGAAGAGCAGGCCGATATTGTCGGGGCGCAGACTTTGGTCAAGGCAGGATACGATCCGGTGGCAATGGCCGACTTCTTTGAAATGATGCGTGCTCAGTCAGGCAGGGATCCTGGCAAGTTTGAGCAGTTCTTCAGTACGCATCCCGCTCCAGCAAATCGCGCCCGGCGTATTGAGGAAGAAGCACGACTTTTGGGTGGTCCCAGACCGGTTTCGCCGGTAGGTGACCTGGAAAAGATCCAGCGAGAGCTAGGCCGCCTGCCCGAGGCGCCCTCGATGCAGGAAGCCATGCAAAAAGGGGACGAACCCAGTGACACTCGGTCAAAAGGAGACACCTCCACGGGGGTAGGGCAGGCTCCAGATCTCGGTCAGATTGAGCCACCCTCATCCCAACTCAAGTTATTCGAAAGTCGTAATGGGGTGTTTCGAATTCGATACCCAGAAAACTGGACTCCAACCCCGGCAGATGACGGGTTTGGAGTCACTATCGTGCCGGATGGTGGGGTGGTAGCGCTTGACAGTGGCGAAAGGAGTGTTGTTTACGGCATGATCGTGGGTGACTTCGATCCCTCTGCAAGCCAGTCCGACGAGGGGCGAAGTGGCCAAGAACCTTTCAGTAGGAATGATCAGCTTGGCCAAGCCAGCAACTCTTTTCTCAGGGGGCTGACTACGAACAACAGCTACCTCAAACTTCTGAGGACTTCAGAAGACATTATTCTCGACGGAGCAGAGGCTCTCTCGGCCACCCTGGAGGGACGCTCTCCGGTAACTGATCAGCAAGAAACGGTGGTTGTCTTCACCCGAGCTTTGTTGAATGATCAATTGATCTTTCTGATCTTCGTAGCTCCAACGCGGCAGTACTCTGAGCTATTGAACCCCTTGCGACGGATCCTTTCGAGTTTGAGTGTTTACGACCAGGCCATGAACAACCGGTAGATAGGCCGCGAGATTCGACCAGTCCTAAACAGAAAAGAACATAATGACCGCTTTCAAATCCGCTCCTCTCAAAGAAATCCAGGTCTTTCCTGTCAAGTATCCAATGACCGGCCGCTTCAAGTTCTTTGAAGGTCCTGACGGCAAGTCAACGGGGCGGGCATCGGTTCTAGTGAAAATCATCGACGAGGATGGAGCCTTCGGGTGGGGGCAAAGCGTCCCGATTCCAAAGTGGAGTTATGAGTCGCTGGAGTCTGTAACAGTAACCCTGAAGAACTACATCATACCGGAGTTGATAGGCCTCGAGGCCGCCGACATTGCACAGGCCCATGCGGTTATGAACCAGTGTATTGCTGGATCGTTTTCGACGGGAATGCCAATGGCCAAAGCTGCAATCGACTTGGCCCTATACGATTTAGCAGGCCGACGGGCCGCGAACAACCTGAGTGTGCTCCTGGGCAGAACAAGCCGGCCGGATATAACTCTGAGCTGGACCCTGAATCCGAAGTCCCTGGATGACGTCGAGGCTCTGATTCAAGAAGGCAAGGAGCGAGGGTACCGTCATTTCAATGTCAAAGTTGCTCCTGACCCTCGTTTTGATCTCGAGCTCTGCAGTATCGTGAAGAGACAAGTTCCGGATGGTTTCCTCTGGGCAGACGCAAACGGTGGGTACGATCTTTCATCGGCACTGGCGGCCGCACCAAGGCTGGCTGATATTGGAGTAGCTGTACTCGAACAACCCCTGCCTGCCAACCGGCTTTCGGGATACCGGGAGCTGAAACGACAGGGGGCCCTTCCAATTATCATGGACGAAGGCGTCGTTTCTGCAGTCGATCTTGAAGAGTTCATCCGATTCGAGTTGCTGGACGGAGTGGCTCTGAAGCCTGCTCGCTCGGGTGGAATATGGCCCACGATTCAGCAGATCGAAATCCTCCGCGATGCGGGTCTGATGGCTCTCGCCAGTGGCCTGACTGACCCTGACGTTTCGCTGGCCGCAAGTCTAGGGGTCTTTGGCGCCTACGACTATGATCTTCCTGCTGCCTTGAATGGCCCGCAGTTCATTTCGAAAAGTTTGTTGAAAAGGCCATTGGTTCCAGACAGAGGATGTCTGAGGGTTCCTACGGGCCCGGGTCTCGGAATCGACGTCGATGAGGAGAAGATGATGGAAATGGGAGTTGATATGGGATTCTGATTGTTTGCTGGGCCCGCATTGTTCAACATATGCAGACACTGAGAAATCAGCGTGGGAAGAATCTAAATGGGGGACGTTAGAGAGATCTGCAGGAGTAGTGTTTGAGCGGGACGTTTCGGTCTGTCTCAGACAACTTATTGATTCTAAGTGATTTCGGTGATTTAGTGGTTAGGCAATCGATGTTTCCGGGTGCCGCAACACTGAAAGGAATGAAGCATGCCGAAGGAATCTTCACGGCGAGAATTCGTTAAGGACGGGCTCCGAGGGGTAACCGCTGGAGTTGTTGCGAGCCATTTACCGCGGAACGTTCTCGGAGCCAACGACCGAATTCGCGTTGGGCTGATTGGCTGTGGAGGCCGAGGTAACTATCTCCTGGGCAAGGT
>JAUVSF010000550.1 GCA_030597245.1 Acidobacteriota bacterium | reverse complement strand
GGGAGACTTTTCGAAGGGGAACAAGAACGGCTCGATGGTGGGCGATACTGGACTCGAACCAGTGACCTCCGCCGTGTGAAGACGGCGCTCTAACCAGCTGAGCTAATCGCCCAAAAACGCAGCTATTTTAGTTAAGATTGAAAGAGTGTGTCAAATGACGAACAGGTATGATTTGATCGTAGTTGGAGCGGGGCCTACGGGGCTTGCCTGTGCCACCTATGCGAAGAAGAGTGGGTTGGAGTCCCTGGTCCTGGAAAAGGGTTGCCTGGTGAATTCGATCTATCACTATCCGGAGAGCATGACGTTCTTCACGAACGCCGAACTTCTGGAAATCGGTGATGTTCCCTTCGTCGTCCATGCGGAGAAGCCGAAAAGGGTAGATGCGCTCAAGTACTACCGTCGTGTGACCCAGGAATATTCCATGTCGGTTCGCGACTTCGAGAAAGTCACCTCAATTGAAGGAAAGGACATGGATTTCAGAGTCACTACCGAAGACCGGTTTGGGCACGAGCACGCCTACTCCGGAAGGAAAGTTGTGATCGCGACCGGCTATTTTGACAACCCGAATCTTCTGGGAATCCCGGGAGAAGACCTTTCCAAAGTCAGCCACTACTACACCGATCCGCATCCTCATTATGGGAAGAATGTCGCCGTCATCGGGGGTAAGAACTCGGCCGCAATCGCTGCGCTGGAACTGTTCCGGAACGGTGCTGACGTAACTCTGATTCACCGCGGTGACGCCATGGGTCGAGAAGTGAAGTACTGGATCCGCCCGGACCTCGAGAACCGCATCAAGAACGGTGAGATCGCGACGTATTTCCGCAGCAACGTCGTTGAGATTCGCGAGAAAGAGATCGATATCGTGACACCGGAGGGAAGACTCCAACTGGAAAACGATTTCGTGTTCGCGCTGACCGGATACCATCCCGATGCCGGCTTCTTACACCAGGTCGGAATCGAGGTAGACCCCGACACTTATGTTCCTTCCCACAATCCAAGTACTCTTGAAACCAACGTCAATGGTGTGTATCTCGCCGGTTCGATCATTTCCGGCAGAATGACCAACCGTATCTTCATTGAGAATGGGCGTTTTCATGGAGGGCAGATTATTCCCGACATAGTGGCGACCCTGGAACGCATCAACTCTCGAAGCAGCCGTTAGTCAGGAGAACAATGTACCGAGTCGCAATAGTCGGCAGGCCGAACGTCGGTAAATCGACCCTGTTCAATCGATTGGGGCGAACCCGGAAGGCTCTTGTGGGAAATGAGCCCGGGATCACCCGAGACCGGATTTTCCAGGTTGTGGAATGGGACGGGAAGCAGTTCGAAGTAATGGATACCGGGGGTATTGTCCTCGATGACAAAGAAGTGCTTCCGGAAAAGGTCCTCGATCAGGCTGAAGTGGCAATCTACGACGCGAATCTGGTGCTCTTAATGGTCGATGCCCGGGCGGGAGTGAACCCCCTCGACCGAGAAGTCGCAGTGCTGCTGAAATCAAGCGGGAAAGAGTATCTTGTCGTTGCCAATAAGGTTGACGTTGAAGCTCTGAAACCGGAAGCCTACCAATTCTATGAGCTGGGTGGCGAGAAGGTGTTTCCGATCTCGGCTGAACATCGGCTTGGAATCGGCGAGTTAGTCGATGAAATTGTCGAAAGAATCCCCGAGAGCGAATCGGTAACCTTTGGAGATGAGATACGAATTGCCATCATTGGCCGTCCAAACGTGGGGAAATCCTCACTTGTAAACCGTTTGCTTGGAAAAGAACGGGTGATCGTTGCCGATCTGCCCGGAACCACCCGGGACTCGGTTGATACTCATTTCAGCTACCAGGAAAACAGCTACCGGCTGGTCGATACCGCCGGCATTCGACGTAAGGGGAAGACCGGGCTGCTGGCGGAGAAGTTGAGCGTCATCATGGCTCGAAAAAATATCGTGCAGGCAGATGTGGTGCTCCTGCTCCTCGATGCGGTGGAGGGTGCCACAAAACTGGACGCCGCAATTGGCGGCTACGCTGACGAGGCCGGACGTCCCGTGGTTATTGTGGTCAACAAGTGGGACTTGATCGAAAAGGACACCCACACTCAGCACCAACTGGAACAGGATTTTCGGGATCGAATGAAGTTTCTTGATTATGCCCCGATGGTGTTCGCGTCCGCGAAAACGGGGCAAAGGGTCTTCAAGTTACTCGAGATTGCCAGGGAGGCCCACCGTGGCAGTCTTGTGAAAATCCCGACAGGCCAATTGAATCGATTTCTGGCAGAGGATGTGGGGCCCTCTGCTCGGGGGAAGCGGCAAGCCAGAAAACCGAGATTGAAGTATGGTTGCCAGGTGGGGGTTGCTCCGCCCACTATAGTCCTCTTCCTGAGGGGCTCACAGAAACTGCATTTCTCGACCGTTCGCTTCCTGAAGAATCGACTCAGGGAGAGGTACGGGTTTTTTGCTAGTCCGATCCGGATTATCCAGCGACCTTCAGAAACGCGGCGAGAAAAGAAGTAGGGGCTCTTCTCTTGACACCCCTATCTGGCCCGCTTAACATGGCCTGAAATCTTCAGGCGACCAGTACGAATGATCAAGGCAGATCTAGCTCAAATAGTATATGAGACACACGGTGGGATTTCCTATCGAGAGGCTCTGGAACTGGTGGATTCGATGCTTAACATCATGAAACAGAGTCTGATCCAGTGCGAGAATGTCAAGCTGACGGGGTTCGGTTCCCTCAACGTTATCGAGCGGAAACCGAAGTATGGCCGGAATCCTCAGACTGGCGAGAGGATTCTTCTTCCGGCCAGTCGTTACGTGACGTTTCGACCCTCCGGTCTATGGGACCTGTAAGAGATGGTGAGGACTCGGCGAAAGCTGTTCTACAAAATTGGAGAAGTGTGCAAGATTTGTGAGATCGAGCCTCACGTCCTGCGATATTGGGAGACCGTTTTATCACGACTCAAACCGGTCAAAAATCGAGCCGGCCAGAGAATCTACAGGCGGACTGATCTGGAACTTGTCGAGGAGATTAAGAAGCTGCTCTATGAGCAGGGCTATACGATTGCAGGAGCCAATGCCAGGCTGTTGGCAGAAGGCTATGGCGGCAAGGAGGACATGGTTTTATTCAGTGAAAGTCTTTCGGCCGGCCAGCGGCGAACCATCCAGGAATTGAAAAGTGAGTTGACCGAATTGGAGCGGATCCTTTCCAAAAACCCAGCCCAGCCAAACCGAAAGCACTAATCGCTCGGATTGGCAAAGAGATGCGCCGGCAACCGATGTCACCGGCGCAGCTTGGATAGGGGAGCCTGTGAAGTTATCCCCACCGCATAGAGTATCACTAGCCTTCTGACGCACTTTTCTTTGTCTACGCCGGCTTCGGGTCGGTTTCCCGGATTCTCTTCACTACTTCGAAGAGTCTTGCAGACGGTAGTCTAAGCAATGTGTACGCCGTTTCAGATTCGGGGTGTTTGCTGATGATCTCGAGCGCTTCAGACAGGAAATCCGTTGCGTTACTGAGCTCCTCGAACTGATCCCGGCTAATGCTGATAGATGAATTGTTTGAACTTTCAGTAACCATTGACAACCTCCGGTTAGGTCGTTGAAAT